>JBPCRR010000013.1:0-6648 GCA_050996645.1 Acidimicrobiales bacterium
GTCATAGACGTTGCCAAGCGACGCATCGATCTGGAAGTCGACGAAGCCGAACTGGCCCGTCGCAAGGCAGGCTGGAAGCTTCCCGAGCCCAGGTACCCGAGCGGGGCGCTGGCAAAGTACGCCAGGCTGGTTACCGGCGCCGATCGAGGAGCAGTGACCGAACCGTGAGGGAGCAGCCCTGATGCAGCAGCTCAATGCCAACGACGCGTTCATGCTGTTCACCGAGACCCCTTCGACGCCGAACCAGATCGGCTCGCTCGGGATCCTCGACCCTTCCACGGCACCCTCCGGATCACTTGGCCTCGAGGACTTCGTCGAGTTCCTGGCCGCCCGGGTCCACCTCGCCAAGGCCTTCCGCCAGCGAATGGTGAGGGTGCCATTCGACCTGGATCACCCGTGGTGGGTGCAGGACGAGAACTTCGACCTCGAGTACCACGTACGCCACACGTCGCTACCCCCGCCCGGTGACTGGCGCCAGCTGTGCACGCTCGCCGGTCGGCTGCACAGCCTCCCCCTCGACCTCACCCGCCCCCCCTGGGAGGCCTACCTGATCGAGGGGGTCAACGCGGTGCCGGGAGTACCCGAAGGTGCGGTCGCGATCCTCCTGCGCATGCATCACACCGCGATCGACGGGGTTGGCGGCATGGAGGTCCTGAGCGCAGTGTTCCAGCAGTCGCCCGACGACCCTCCCCCGGCCGAGGCGGAGCCTTGGCATCCGGAGGCGGTGCCGAGCCCCTGGGAGCTGTTGGCGCGCGCCGGGGTGACCAACGCCACCCGGCCCCTTCGTCTGGCTCGCGCCGTGACCAAGGTGGTTCCGCGCCTCGTGCGCCTCCCGGGCCAGGTTCGCTCGGAGGAGGTCCGACTTCCCAGCCTCACGGTGCCCTCGACCCGCTTCAACGTTCGGCCGTCTCCCCACAGGGTGTTCGATTCGCGGGTCTTCCCCCTCGAGGAGCTCAAGGCCATCAAGTCCGCGGTGCCGGGAGCCACGGTCAATGACGTGGCGCTCACGATCTGCGCGGGAGCGCTGCGCGCCTACCTCGAGTCGAAGGGGGAGCTGCCCGAGGAGTCCCTTGCGGCGGTCGTGCCGATGTCGCTTCGCACCGAGGGGCACGGGGCGGAGGGCAACCGGATCGCCCAGCTGTTCTGCAGCCTGCACACCGACATCGCCGATCCCCGAGCGCGCCTGGTGGCCATCACCGAGACCACGACGGCGGCCAAGGGGAGCCAGGACGCCCTCGGCGCGCAGGCCTTGATGCAGATCTCCAGCGTCCTTCCGGGCGCACTGCTCGGCTTCGCTCTGCGCGCAAACGCCCTCGCCGGCGAGAACCTCCGCGGAGCGGGTTTGCTCAACACCCAGATCAGCAACGTGCCGGGACCGCCGATGCCCCTCTACTGCGCTGGCGCCAAGCTGCTGCGGTTCTACGGGCTCGGTCCGGTCATCACGGGCGCCGCGCTCATCCACATCATCATGAGCTACTGCGGCCAGGTGAGCTTCTCGTTCACCTCTGACCGCGAGATCCTCTCGGATCCCGAGGTCTACGCCGGCTGCCTGGAGGCTTCGTTCTCCGAGCTGCGCTCATCGACCGTGGGGCCAGCCGAGTCGACCACCGGCGCCCCCAAGGCACGCGCCCGCACGAAGGCCAAGAAGCGCTCGACCGCCCGGACGGTATAGAGAGTTCGCAGCGACGAGTAGACGTCGAAGGCGTGCTGGGTCCGCGGCAGCTCGGCGTAGACGACCGGGGAGCCGGATGCGGCGCGCAGGGTGTCGGACATCCGCCGCGCCATGTCCACCGGAGCCAGTGAATCGTTGACGCCGTGGACGATCATCATCGGCGGGGCGTCCGGGTTGGCCCACGAGATCGGCGAGGCGTCCTTCCAGAGCTGGGGATCCACCTCGGGAGCCACCTTGAGCACCTTGTCCGCCAGAAACTTGATGGTCTCGGCTGGGCCGCCCTGCCCGTCCCAATCCAAGAAGTCGTAGACGCCGTACATGGGCACGGCGGCCTGGACGGTGGTGTCGGCGTGCTCGAAGCCGGGCTGCCACGGGGCGTGGTTGGGGGTGAGCGCGGCCAGCGACGACAGGTGCCCGCCAGCGGAGCCGCCTGTGATGGCGATGAAGTCTGGGTCGCCGCCGTGGTCCGCGATGTGCTCACGCACCCACGCGATCGCGCGCTTGACGTCCACGATGTGGTCGGGCCACGAGGCCTTGGGGCTCAGCCGGTAGTTGATGGCCACGCAAACCCACCCGGCGTCGGTCAGGTGGGACATGAGCGGGTAGGCCTGCTGGCGCTTGCTGCCCATGACCCACGCTCCCCCGTGCACCTGGAGCAGCACCGGAGCGGAGCCCTTCGAGGTGAGGTCAGGGCGCCGCCAGATGTCGAGAGAGTTGCGCTTGCCCGCCGGCCCGTAGGCTACGTCGCCTGCCTCGATGTACTTGCGGTGCGAGATCCAGGCAGGGACGATGGTCTGTCGCCTGCTGAAGGGCGTTTCGTCGAAGGCGAGCCCGGCGTCGCCGATGAAGCGTCTGTACCCCTCGCCCAGCCCGTCGACCAGGGCCTCCTCAAACACCGCCTCAGACGCCCGGGCCGTACGGTGGAGGTCCGCGAGGTTCGCCGCTGTGACCGCCTCCGCAGCCAGCGAAAGCCGGCCGGAGCGCGACCGTAGAGCGCCGTGGCGCAGCATCCTCGTCACCGCGAGGCTGTTGGCCGCGAGGGCGATCAGCGGCAGCTCGGATACCGGCCAGCCGAGCATGAACACCGGCGAGGAGGCCTTGACCGAGCTCGACAGCGGCTTGCGGGCGTTGGCGGCCAGGAGTGCATGGCGAGTTGCGGTCAGCAGCTGGCGGGTCGGGCCGTAGGAGCGGTTCATGACGTCGAACGCTACCGCCGAAGGGCGCTCCGCCGTTGCGCCGCTCGCTTCGCTGTGGCACACTGGCCGGCGTGCGCGTCATCAGCATCGCCCGCCGCCGCAGCCTCGTAGTAATCATCTGACGCACGCGCCCTACAACCCGCGTGCGTCCTACGGCCTCCCACCGGGAGGTCGTTTTCTTTTCAGGGAACCACTCCGTAGCCCGCCACAATGCCTCTGAGCAGCACGAAGGAACGGTAATGAACCTCACCGGCGCCCAAGCCCTCATCAAGAGCCTCGAGATGGAGCACGTCGAGGTGGTATTCGGCCTCCCCGGCGGCTGCATCCTGCCCGCCTACGACCCGATCCTCGACTCGACGATCCGCCACATCCTGGTGCGCCACGAGCAGGGTGCGGGACACATGGCCGAGGGTTATGCGCACGTCACCGGCCGGCCGGGGGTCGCCATGGTGACGAGCGGACCGGCTGCCACCAACCTGGTGACGCCGCTGTGCGACGCCTACATGGACTCGGTGCCGATGGTCGCCATCACCGGCCAGGTGAGCCGCCCGTCGATCGGTACCGATGCGTTCCAGGAGTGCGACACGGTCGGCATCACCCGGTCCGTGACGAAGCACAACGAGCTGGTGATGGACCCCGAGGCGATCCCTCTCCTGGTCCGCCAAGCGTTCCAACTTGCCACGACCGGCCGCCCGGGCCCGGTCCTGCTCGACGTCCCGAAGGACGTCCTGCAGGCTCAGATGACCTGGTCGTGGCCGAGCGACGCGGACGTGGCTGCCTCACTGCCCGG
Organism: Acidimicrobiales bacterium; assembly: GCA_050996645.1. Lineage (GTDB taxonomy): Bacteria > Actinomycetota > Acidimicrobiia > Acidimicrobiales > Palsa-688 > JBPCRR01. Next base: position 3,659 of record JBPCRR010000013.1, read on the forward strand.
CTACAAGCCGAACACAAAGGGTCACCCGCGGATGATCAAGGAGGCCGCGCGGCTGATCATGGCCTCGCAGCGCCCAGTGATCTACGCCGGCGGCGGGATCCTCAAGGCCCGCGCAGCCGACGCGCTGCGCGAGCTGGCTGAGCTGACCGACATTTGCGTGGTGACCACGCTCATGGCGCGCGGCGCGTTCCCCGACGACCACCCGCTGTGTCTAGGAATGCCCGGCATGCACGGCAACTACACGGCCGTCACCGCCATGCAGAGAAGCGACCTGCTGATCGCGCTCGGAACCCGGTTCGACGACCGGGTGACGGGACGGGTCAGCGGGTTCGCACCCGATGCGAAGATCATCCACGTCGACATCGACCCCGCCGAGCTGGGCAAGATCCGCAGGCCGGACGTGCCGATTGTCGGCGACGCCAACTTGGTCATAATCGAGATCGTCAAGGCAATACGCGACCTGCAGGGCTCGGACGTCGTTGTCGGGGACCGCTCGGCATGGCGAAGCCAGATAAGCGGATGGCAGGAGCGGCTGCCGTTGCACTATGACCCGCCGGCGGACGGCGACCTCCTCAAGCCGCAGTACGTGATGGAGTGCCTGCGGGACCTGGCGCCCGAGGGCACGATCCTGGCGTCGGGAGTCGGCCAGCACCAGATGTGGGCCAGCCAGTACTGGCGCTTCACCGAGCCCTATACGTGGGTCAACTCGGGGGGCCTCGGCACCATGGGCTTCTCCGTGCCGGCGGCCATTGGTGCGAAGGTGGGTCGCCCGGACCGCACGGTGTGGGCGGTCGACGGCGACGGTTGCTTCCAGATGACAGCGCAGGAGCTAGTTACCGCGTCTGCCGAGCGGATACCGATCAAGGTGGCGATCTTGAACAACGCCTACCTGGGGATGGTCCGCCAGTGGCAGGAGATGTTCTACGAGGAGCGTTATTCGGAGGTGTACCTGTCGCCGGACCTGCCTGATTACGTCGAGTGGGCCGAGGCGATGGGGTGCGTGGCCTTCCGCGTCGAGGACCCCTCCGAGGTGCAGCCGGCGATCGAAAAGGCCAACAGCATCGACGACCGGCCGGTGGTGATCGACTTTCGCACCGACTCGCGCGAGAAGGTGTTCCCGATGGTGCCCGCCGGCGGCTCCAACGACGACGTCATAGTCCACCCGTCGCAGGTCCCAGGTGGGGAAAGGGTGGTCCAGTGACCTCCGGGCGCGGGAAGGCCCCGCACCAGACGCTGTCGGTCCTGGTCGAAAACCGCTCCGGTGTCCTCGCCCGGGTGAGCGGCCTCTTCGCCAGGCGCGGCTTCAACATCATCTCGCTCGCGGTGGCGCCCACCGACGACGAGCGCTTCAGTCGGATCACGATCGTCGTCAACGTCGAGGAGCACTCGGTGGAGCAAATCACGAAGCAGCTGTTCAAGCTGATCAACGTGATAAAGATCAGCGAGCTGTCCCCCGAGGAGGCCAATGAGCGCGAGCTGCTGCTGGCCACCGTCCACGCCTCGGCGGAGGTGCGGAGCCAGATCATCGAGCTGGTGGCCGTCTTCGAAGGCAGGATCGTCGACGTCGGGAGCTCGCAGCTGACGGTGATGCTCGCTGGCGACCCCGACCGCCTGGACGACTTCGAGGACCTCATGCGACCCTATGGGCTCGACGAGCTGCAGCGCACCGGAAGGGTGGCGCTTCCCCGCCTCGAGCGCAATCCTCCACTCAAACTCCAAGGAAGGGCCAGCTGAATGCCCGCGACCGTGTATTACGAGAAGGACGCCGACGCCGGCATTATCGCAGGGCGAAAGGTGGCGATTGTGGGCTACGGCTCACAGGGTCATGCCCACGCGCTGAACTTGCGCGACTCGGGCGTCGACGTGCGGGTGGCCCTGCGGGAGGGGTCGTCGTCCGCCGCCAAAGCCACCGCGGCCGGGTTGCGGGTGACGTCGATCGACGAGGCGGCCAAGGAGGCGGACGTCCTAATGATCCTCGCGCCCGACACCGCGCAACAGGCCATCTACAGGTCGTCGATCGAGCCCCACCTGAAGCCCGGCGACGCGTTGTTGTTCGCCCACGGGTTCAACGTCCGTTTCGGCCTCATCGCCGCGCCCGAGGGAGTGGACGTGGCGATGGTCGCGCCGAAGGGTCCCGGGCATCTCGTCCGGCGCACATACGAAGGCGGGGGAGGGGTCCCGGCGCTTATCGCGGTGGACCAGAACGCCTCGGGCAAGGCTCGCGACCTGGCGCTTTCCTACGCCAACGCCATTGGCGCCACGAGGGCTGGCGTGTTGGAGACCACCTTCGCGGAGGATACCGAGACCGATCTCTTCGGTGAGCAGGTGGTGCTCTGCGGCGGGCTGACGGCGCTGATACAGGCCGGCTTCGAGACCCTGGTCGAGGCGGGCTACGAGCCCGAGTCCGCCTACTTCGAGTGCCTTCACGAGGTCAAGCTCATCGTGGACCTCATGTACGAGCACGGCATCACCGGCATGCGCTACTCGATCTCGAGCACCGCGGAGTACGGGGACCTGACACGGGGGCCACGCATCGTCAACGACGCCGTGCGCGCGGAGATGAAGAAGATCCTCGAGGAGATCCGCTCCGGCGCCTTCGCCAAGGAGTGGATCGCCGAGAACGAGGCGGGCCTGGCGAACTTCAAGCGCTTGGAGGCTGAGGGCCAGGCCCACCCGATAGAGAAGGTGGGAGCTGAGCTGAGGAGCATGATGCCGTTCATCAACGCCGGGTCCGCGCGGCCCCAGGACGTCTCGGGGGGTTGAGCACCGCCGCCGTCCTGGCCGATCTGCGCCGGTCGCGGCGGCGGCACCGTACCGAGGACTTCGACCCATTCGAGGCCCTCTACAACGTGTACATCACGGCCATCGTGTCCGGCATGACGGTGTGGCTGCTGTCGGGGGTGGTGGGTGACCAGCGCGTAGGGGCGGCAACGCTCACCCAGGTGGGTGCCCGTGGTGCTCAGGTGGCGGGCGCAGTTGTAGCCGCTGCG
>JBPCRR010000044.1:0-6192 GCA_050996645.1 Acidimicrobiales bacterium
GGGTTGGATGTGGCCGACATGCCGCCGCCGTCGAAGCTGGTTATCTGCTTGAGCCCGGCGAGCAGCGCGGGCCGGGTCAACGCGCCGCCGGCGTTGAGGCCCTGGGCGAACAGCAGGCCGGAGATCCACCCGTACGCGGCGTAGAGATCGGGTGTCTTGCCGGGGTTGACCCGGCTGTACCACTGGTCAAAGGTGGCGACCATCGGGATCGCCGCTGCGTCCTCGCCCTGGTAGAGCGCCAGCTGCTGCTCCAGGACCGTGCCTTGCGCGCCAGGGCCGGCGGCGGCGAGAAACGCCGGGTCGTACGCGGTTGTCACGTAGTTGCCGAAGTTGATCTGCATCCCGGCCTGGTACATCGCGTTGGCCAGCTGGCCGACGATGGCGGCGGTCGCCTGGAAGACCACGCCGGTGACCCCTTGGTTCTTCATCTTCTGCACATCGTTGTTGAATGTCGGGTCGGTCGGCTGGATGTTCGGGTCGGTGAAGATGAAGTTGTAGCCGACCGACTTGAGGGCGTCCTCCTCCCACTTACCGTTGGTCTCGGTCTGGGGCGTGTTCTCGATCAGGATCGCCAGATGCTGGGTGCCGGACTTGGTGGCCGGCGCTTGGCCGAAGTACTGGTAGGCCCCCGTCGTGAATCCCGGCGGCTGGGGCTGAGGGGCGAAGTTGGTCGCCGAGGAGAACCGGGCGCTGGACAGGGTCTGGCCGACGTCGGGTACGCCGGGCGCTCCGCCGGGAATGCCGGCGTCCTGCAAGGAGAACGATCCGACGAACGCCAGGACCTGGCCGGCGAGCGACTGGGCCTCGCTCTGGTCGCTGGCCTGGTCGAACTGGTCGTCGGCCGCAGCCACGACCAGCTTCCTGCCACAGATGCCACCGAGGGAGTTGGCGTAGGCGGCGAAGGCCTGGGTCCCCGAGCGCGCCCCGGCGAAGAGGCCCGGGACCGGCCCGTTGATCGTCGAGATGTTGCCGATCGTGACCGTCGACGCCGTGACCCCGGGGCCTGATCCGGCCGCACCGGGTGGGCACAACCTGCCCCCTGGGCCCGCCAGGGGTGACGTGGAGCCGGTGACCGGGGCGGGGCCCGACTGGCCGGCCGGAGTCGTCCTCGCTGGGCCGGCGGCGGTGTGGTTGCCGTTCGAACCACCGGTCGCTGCGCCAGCCGCGGTAGCGCCGGCCGCGTTGGCCGCGGCGGTAGTGGCCGTCTCTGCGCCGCTACCTGTTCCGGCGCCAGCGGCGGCCCCGGCGCCGCTGCCAGAGGAGTTGGCCAGCGCGGCTTCCTGGGCCTTGGTGAGGCGCGCACCACAGCCGGCCGCCAGGAACAGGATGGCCGACGTGGCGATCAACCCAGCCGTGCGCCGGCGCCGGGCGTGCAAGATCACTGTGATGTTCTCCTCGCTATTGGCATTGGCGCCGCGGGTCGGAGTGTCACGCCAGCAGAGCCTCGGAGTCGCACATGCTGCAGTAGCGGTATCCGGTGGTCCCTGCGGCGACCTTGCGGGTGCCCTGCCGGTTGGCCACGATCGGGCACTCCGGGCGGTGCAAGAGGGTGCCGCGAGCAGTGGCGAGCATCATCGGTGCGCCGTCCGCGGCCTTCGCCCGTCGGCCCTCCTGACGCCCGTTGATCGAGGACGCCGCGGCCTTGCGGGTAGAAGGCGGCGCCGAGCGCTCGGCCGCGACTAGTGCTCCGCCTTCGACGGCTGCCTCCAGGCGACTGAACGCCTGCATCACGAGGCCGCTCTGCCGGCGGGCCTCCTCCAGCTGGCGGGTGAGCCAGTACCCGAAGTAGATCAGCCCCCCGAGCAGGCTCAGGGTGGCGCCGAGCAGGCCCCCCGAGATGAGGTAGTCGATCTGCTCGTACTGCTTGCCGGTGTGGGCCGCCCCCTCCCACCCCAAGATGATCAGCACCACGCCCAACGGCACGAGAACGCTGGCCACGGCGAGCAGGACCCGGTCCACGGGGAGCCTGAGGCCGGGGCGAGTCCGCAGGCGCGCCGCGGCTTCCATCAACGCGGCGTGGCGGGGTGGGATCTCCGGCTGCCCGGCGGTGGGGTCACCGCCGGGGTCCGAGATCTCCGCCGGCGTCTGGGCGGATGCGGTGAAGGTCACGGGTTATCCAGTCCAAACGGGCAGTCGGGGTTGAAGTCTTCCACCAGCAACATCCGAGCAAGCGACCAGAGCCCGAAAGCCAGCCCCCCGACGAGCAGCAGGCCGAGCACGACCAACCCCACCGCCACGGGCGTTGACAACCCGATCGGCGCGGCGGCCAACGGCGGCGCGGCGTTCTCGGGACTGGCCGAACTGGATGGGGTGGGCGCCAGAGAGGCCGGGACACCGCTCGCCGGTATGAGCGCGGTGGTCCCGGTGTCGGATGAGGCCACGGCCGGGCCGTTGTCCGGGACAGTGGTGCCTGCCGGCGGCGCAGGCGAGCTAAAGGTGTCTGCGAACGCCGGAGACGCCGCGGCCGCGGCCACAGCGCGTCCGAGGGTTACCGCGAGAGACGAGCCCTGCAACAGACCAGGAAGCGTGGTCAAGGTCGCGAACTGTGAGGGAAGGCCCGGAATCGAGGTGGTCAAGGTCTCGATCTGACCAATAAGTGCGGCGGTGAGAGCCGGGTTCGGCGTGACTTTGAGCTGTACACCGCCCGAGGTCTCGGCGTCCGACGCGCCCTTTCGGGTCTGGCTCGAGGGCAGGATGGTCACCTGTACGCCAAGAGCCGTGACGGTCTGGGTCAGCAGGGACTGGACCACCGGACCCGCCAACAGGCCGAAGGAGGCGAAGCTGCTCGGGAGGACGAGCCCCTTGCTGCCGATGCTGGCCGGCAGGCCTAGCACGGTGACCGCGCCCAGGTGGGTGTTCGAGTGCCCCGACGAGTTGGTGCCGTCGCTGGTGGCGCTGGCGCTGCTCGTGATGCTTCCAATCTGGATGAGGCCCCCGAGGAGGGAGACCCCTTTCAAGTCGCTGCTGGAGTCGGCAGAGGCGGTAGTCGAGGCAACCGAGCGGCTCGTGCCCTTGGCCGACTTGAACCCCACGATGCCGGCGACGTCCTCCGCGCTCAGCGCGGCCGTCGCGTTCGAACCGTTGGCATCGGCGTGCGCTGTCATCACGATGACTCCTCCGGGTGCACCGGGCGGGTACGAGGAGTCGGCTGGGCCGCGGGGGTACTGAGCGCTGGCGCGAACCGGGTCGTTGGTCTGGGCCAGGAGAGGTTGGAGCTGAGCCGGGATCGGCAGCTCCGCCGAAAGCGACCCGAAGTTACCGCCGGCAGAGCCCGGCCAGAACACAGAAGCCAGGGTCGAGCCGAAGGGCCCACTGGAAAAGTCGGACTCGGCCACGGGCAGGTCCGCCTCGGTGAAGGGGTGCGCTCCGGCGAGGCCGGTGGCGTTGTCGATCACTATGTCCACCCCATTGGAGTCCCCGCTGGCCGAGAAGCCACCGAGTCCGGAGTCGCCGTGAGCGGCGAGCGGAAGGATCACCGAGGTGCCGGCCGCGCAGGCAAGAGCGGCGAGGAGGCGAAGTGGTCGGGTCATGCGCTGGCCCCAAGGTAGGCGCCGGCGATGGCCTCGTCGAGGTCGGCGGGCTGGCCGAGGGCGACTATCTCACCGTGGACCATCAGCGCGGCGAAGTCGGCTATTGCGAGCGCAGTACGCGCGAACTGCTCGACCATGAGCACCGACATGCCTTCGGACGAGAGCTGGCGGAGCACGTCGTAGAGCTCCTCCACGATTAGAGGAGCCAAGCCCATCGAGAGCTCGTCGACCAGAAGGAGTGCGGGTTCTGTGACCACCGCCCGTGACATCGCCAGCATCTGCTGCTGGCCGCCAGACAGCGTCCCGGCGAGCTGCCGGCGCCGTTCCCCGAGGATCGGGAACCGCGCGTAGGCGGCGGCTTGGACCTGGTCGAAGGGAAGGGAAGAACGGGCTTGGGTGACGAGCCACAGGTTCTCGGCGACGCTGAGGTTCGGGAAGATCCCGCGACCCTCGGGCACCGAGCAGACCCCCGCCCGCGCGATGGCATCGGCGCTCACGCCGTTTATGTGGCGTCCGGCCACGTGGACGCAGCCGGCAGCTAGGGGGTGACGCCCGTCGATGACCTTCAACGTTGTGGTCTTGCCTGCTCCGTTGGGGCCCAGGATCGCGACGATGGACCCCGCCGGCACCTTCAGGTCGACGCCGTGGAGCACCTCGATGCGCCCGTAGCCCGCGCGGGCGCCTATCAGCTCAACGGCCGGAGGGATCACCCCCGCCCCCCGGCGACGGCGCCCTCGAGCTCCTCTGGGGAGACCGCCTCGTCGTCGGTGCCGAGATACGCGGCCTGCACCCGGGGATCGCCTTGGATCTGCTCTGGGGTCCCTTCTGCGATGCGCACCCCGAAATCGAGGACGTGTATCCGATCGCACACCCCCATCACCAACTCCATGTCGTGCTCGACCATGAGGACCGAAAGACCGTCGGCCGCCAGCTCCCGGAGCAAGTCCCCAAACCCCTCGGACTCCGCCGAGTCCAACCCGGATCCGGGCTCGTCGAGCAGCAGGACCCGCGGGCGCGAGGCCAGGGCTCGGGCGAGCTCGGTGAGGCGGGCCATGCCCGTCGAGAGGGTCTCGGCGCGCTGATCGGCCACGGCGGCTAACCCGGTGCGCGCCAGCAGATCCCTCACCTCAGCTTCGACATCAACCCGGGTGCGGCTCCAGCGCCGGCGAAGCTCGATCGCAACCCGCACGTTGTCGGCCACGGTGAGCGACCCGAACACTTCGAGGCGCTGGAAAGTCCGCGCCAAGCCCATCCTCGCCCGGCGGTGCACTGCCATCGAAGTGATATCTTTGCCGTCGAGGAGCACCCGTCCCCGGTTGGGCGCCTGCAGCCCAGTGATGACGTTGAACAAGGTCGCCTTGCCGGCGCCGTTGGGGCCTATCATTCCGGTGACCTGCCCGAGCTCGGCGCCGATGCCCATGTCGCTCAGTGCGATAATCCCACCGAAGCGAACGGTGACTTCAGACGTCTCTAGCACCGGCAAGGGTCATCACCCCCTCTTTTGGCGCGACCTCTTCTGGCGCGACCGGCGGCTCCCAGCTCTCGCCGCCGGCGGTGGGGGCGCCCCGCTGGCGCAGCCGGATCCGTTGCCAGGCCGCGGAGAGCTGGCCGACCGTGCCGTTGGGGTTCTGGCCGAGGGCAATCGCTCCCAGGCCGGTGCCGACGTAGGCGACCTGGGCCCAGCGCGCGGGCAGGTGGGGCACGAGCTGGGGGAACAGCACGCTCAGCGACATGCCCCCGAGCAACGCGCCCGTCGTCGCGCTGATGCCCCAGATGTAGACGATCAGGACCAACGACAGGCCGAGCTGGTACTCGAAGTTCAAGCTCGTCACCGATCGCTCGACCCCGCCCCACAGCGCCCCACCGATCCCGGCCACCCCGGACGCTGCGGCGAAGAGGGCCAGCCGTATGAGCGTCAGGTTGGCCCCGAGGGTGGCACAGGCCGCCGACGAGTCGCGTGTGGCCACGAGGAGCCTCCCCAGGCTCCCCCGCCTGATCGCGAGGATCCCCACCGCCAGCAGCGCAAAGACGACGCACTCGAAAAAGACGTCGGCCCGGTCGCCTCGGAGCGACACAAAGGGCAGGTGTATCCGCGGGACCCTCAGGTCCTTGCCTCCCATGATGCTCGTCTGGGAGAAGAAGAGGAAGAAAGCGAGCTCGGCGAACGCGAGGGTTGATAGGGCAAGGTAGAGGCCGCGCAGCCGCAGAGCCGGCAGGGCGACTACTGCGCCGAGGGCCGCCGTGACTAGGCCCACCCCCACCAGCCCCAGCACGCCGCCGCCCGGAGTGATCCGGCCGAAGATCCAGGCGCCGAAGCCCATGAAGGCGTACTGCGCCAGGGACAGCTGGCCGCCGTAGCCGGTGAGCAGTACCACCGACAAGCCCACGACTCCCACCGCAACCGCCTCACCGGCCTCCACCGCCAGGGTGCCGGAGTGCATGAACTGCAAAATGACCGCCGCAGCGCCCAGGAAGCCCGCCGCCGAGGCCACGCTGCGAGCGAAGGACGGCACCGGAAGGGAACGGGTCACCGTCGCCGCCCCGGCGCGCAGGCGCAGCGGGCGCAGCACCAAGAGCACCGCGAAGAGGAAGAACGTCGGCAGCACAGGCTTCAGGTAGGACAAGGCGCCGCTCAGGGTCACGTAGCCGGAGAGGTACTGGT
>JBPCRR010000049.1:0-4371 GCA_050996645.1 Acidimicrobiales bacterium
TCTCCCGCAGCCTTCCGGCCACGGAATCGGCACTGCATCAAACCCGGGGTGGCTCACAACGGCAACCGCACCTGGACGGGATACTGGGGACCCTACGGCGAAAACGCATCAGGCGGCATACCACCCACAGACACCGCTGTCGCCGGCGCCAGCTACGGCTACAACGGCGCACAAGGGAAGCTGACCGACGGCAACATTGTGTTGATGGGTGCGCGCCCCTATCTGCCGGCGGACGGCAGGTTCACACAACCGGATCCCATAGAAGGCGGGTGCGCCAACAACTACACCTACGCATTCGGCGACCCCCTAAACAACCCGGACCTAACTGGTCAAGGATTCGGTTGGCATTCAATCACCCATTTTGTCTCGAAGCACTGGCGACGTTATCTCTGCATCGGACTCGAGGGTGCCGCCATCGGCCTGGCTGGTGCGGCGATTGTGGCATCTGGCGGTACAGCTGCTCTCGCCTTGTCGGGAGCCAGCATGCTTGCTGGAACAATCGCCCCGCTACTTGTGCATAACAAGGCTGGGTTCGAAGACGCGCTCCTTGGAGACGCGGGTGGGTTACTCGTCGCAGGTGTACTGGGAGGCACGTATGCCGGTCTCGCCGGTCGGCTATCCGGGGCATCGGCGCGTGTTTTGAGCGGCCTCGGTGAGGTCAGCCAGCGAGTAATGGGTATTCCAGGCATTGCCGACAGCTATGCAGCCGCCTCTAAAGGCCCTTGCGGATGAGTTACGAACGCTCCGATAAAGGTGACCTTCCTTCTGAACGAACCATATGGATAATGCCAGCGATTGGGACGGTCGCTCTCTGGGTGCTTCCACTCCTGACAGCGTTGAAGTCAACGAGTATCTGGCTGGGTGGATGGGCTCTCGTAGTCGATACAATCGTTGCCTTCAAGGCGGGTTACACCTCTCCCCTCCAATCGGTTATGTTCGGGCGAAGCAACAGTCCAACGCAGGCACGCCGACCTGAATCAAACCTCGATTATCGAAATTGGCCATGGACCTTAGCTATTTTCGCGGGGTTTGTAATTGTTTATGTTCTGTCAGTTAGTGAGCGTTTGCCCGCTTGGTCTAGCATTGTGGTTTCCCTATTCCCTCTGATTGGATCGTTCACTGCCGGACAGCTGTATCGGCGAAGAAGTATAGAGCTAGGCCGACCTCCCCGATGGCACTGGATATACAAATAGCTGGCGTTCAAGGTCGCCTATATTCGTACAAAGGACAGTACGGCGAAAACGCATCAGGAGGCTCTCCACCATCCAACACCGCCCTGGCCGCGGGGTCGTATGGCTACAACGGCCAGCAGGGCAAGCTCACCGACGGGAATCTGATCTTGATGGGGGCGCGGCCGTATCAGCCCTCAGACGGCAGGTTCCTCCAAGTCGACCCCATCCAAGGCGGATGCGCAAACAACTACACCTACGCCTTCGGGGACCCAATCAACAACCCCGACCTCAGTGGAGAAGGCTGGTTCCATTCCCTCACACATTGGGTTGGTTGCCACATTGGTGCGATCGCTACTGTCGCTGCCTTTGGGACGTGCGTAGTCGCCAGCTTCGGTGTCTGTGCAGTCGCTACCGGTGTCGCATTAGTCGCCCGCGTCGGACAGCGGATCTCGCAGGAGGGATTTGATAATTCGCTCGGCCAGAACCTCTAATTCGCTCGGCCAGAACCTCGAGGACATCGTCGCTACGTGGGGAATTCTCGCCCTGCTTGGCTATCCCCTCTCCCGGGCGGCGTTAAGCGCCCTCTCGCTCGCACAGTCGCTCATAACGAGAGGTGTGACCCGAGCTCCCGCCACCATAGGTGTGGCCTCAGTACTCGCTACTCAACATAAGAGTCATTGTTAGATGTTGGGTCTTGCACACTCCAGATGGGAATGATACGGCCTCGAGCAAAAAACTTCGCTCTTGCGGTCATCGGATCGCTCGGCTTCGGCCTCCCAGCCTTGGCTGTCATAATTTCCACGCCGAGTCCACTGTGGTATCGGTTTGAGGCGGCGGCGATCATGCTCTTTGGCTTGATTCTGGCATATCGCGGATATCGTGTCGGAATCTATGACTCTGCACCGTATATTTTCTTGCGAGGTATCCTTCGTACCCACCGACTTCCCTCGAAAGATATCGTGGCCGTAAATGTCAACTCTGAGATTCGGCCAATCCTTCAGTATTACCTGACATTCACCCGATCAGATGGCGCTAACCTTGACGCAAAGGACACATTTATTTGGGGTATCAGGGCATCCTCTAGGGAGCGAGTAGAACAATGGGCGGCCATCGTAAGAGGCTGGGTGTCTGCTTGACTCTTGATGCTGGACTCTTGATCTATGTATGGGAAGTTCTCACCGATCGGGTCCGAAGCGACTGCGACCCTGGGTCCGACATGGCGATCGTTGTGGGGCCAGGGCCGAAGATCACCGGCCTTGTTGTTGGGAGTTCACCTGATCCCGCCGGCGAGGGCTTTGAGGCGGGTTTTGGTGACGAGGGCGTCGATGAAGCTAAGGACGAGTTCGCGGTCGTGGTCTGCGAGTTCGCCGAGGGCGGCGAGGCGGTCGCCGAGGGCGTCTTCGACGGAGCGGAAGGGGCGGCGGGGAACGTCTTCGAAGACGAGGTGGTCGACGGAGGTGTTGAGGACTTCAGCGATGCGGACGGTGACGTCGAGTGAGGGGTGATGCGTCCGTTCTCGTAGCGGCTGATCTGGCGAGCATCGGTGCCGACTCTCTCGGCGAGCTCGCCGAAAGCCACCCCAGCCCTTTCGGACCGGTCGGAACACCTGAGCTTATGACATAGATGGCTGTCGCCGGAGGCATACTCATTGGGTTGGCCATTATTTGGGCCTTCCTCGCGTTCTTCTTCCGCTGGATTCAGGACGTCCCGCTCGGCCCGGTAAATACCTCGGCGGGAGACGAGGCCCACCGGGAGAATGAACGAGGCGCCGTCGAGGCCCAACGCCGTTTGGCGAAGTTCTGGCGGACTCGCCTGTGGCCGATCGCGCTCTGCTGTGTCCTCGCGGCTGTGGTTCTGCTGGCCCTCGCCGCTACGTGATGAGCCACCTTGAGGATAGCGGCACCTTTTCGGGATAGACGATGTTGAGGAGGCTGCGCGGGATGCCCGTCATCGCCTGCCGCGCCGACGACGTGCCCGAGATCGTCACCCTCGGCCGGACGCTGGCTCGGTGGCGAGAGGAGATCCTCAACCACCATCTCACCGGCCGCGTCGAACGGGCCTACCGAAGGCCAGAACTTCCGCGCTAAGCAGGTCAAACGAGCAGGGCGAGGGTTCAAGACACTCAAGAACTACGAGCTGCGCGTGCTGCTCTACACCGGCGGAGTGGCATGGCCGGTGAATCCAAGCCCCCAGGCTGTCACGGACCCGTCCCCACTGATCTGGGAAGACCTACCCAGCTAGGCATATGGGCTGGTCAGGGGCACTTTCTAGCCTTGTATCAGCTCTTGAACAGGAACTCCCGGTCGACGTCGTCCACCAGCGCACGAAGCTCCGCTTCCAGGTCGGGCAGCTCGCTGAGGTCGGGGTCGGACTCGACCAGTGCGAAGGCCACCTCCCTGGCGGTGGCGACGAGGTCCCGGTCGCGACGAAGCGACGCCAGCTTCAGGTCGGTCAGGCCCTTCTGGCGGGTGCCGAAGATGGTGCCCTCCCCCCGGAGCTCGAGGTCCACCTCTGCCAGCTCGAAGCCGTCTGTCGACCGCTCGAGGGCCTCGAGGCGTTTCACCGCATCGTCGGTGTCGGCCGCTCCGAGCAGGTAGCACCACGAGGGGTCCGAGCCGCGCCCGACCCTCCCGCGCAGCTGGTGGAGCTGCGCCATCCCGAAGTGGTGGGCGTCTTCGACCACCATGACCGTGGCCCGTGGAACGTCGACCCCCACCTCGATCACCGTCGTGGCCACCAAGACGTCGAATCGTCCGGCGCGGAAGTCCGCCATCACCGACTCTTTCTCCACCGCCGGCAGCTGGCCGTGCAGCAGCCCGAGGCGCAGACCCGCCAGCACCTCGCTGGCCAGGCGCTGGTGCTCCTCGGTCGCCGAGCGGGCCTGGACCCTCTCGGACTCCTCGATCAGGGGGCAGACGACGAAGGCCTGTCGGCCAGCGGCCGCCTCCGAGCGGACACGCTCCCACGCCGCAGCCTCCTCGAGGTCCCCCCTCGCCCACGTCGTGGTCACCGGGGTGCGCCCTGGCGGCAGTTCGTCGAGGATCGTGGTGTCGAGGTCCCCATAGACGGTCATCGCTGCCGTCCGGGGAATCGGCGTGGCTGTCATCACCAGCACGTCGGGCACTGCGTCGCTGCCCTTCTCGCGCAGCGCGGCGCGTTGCTCGACCCCGAAGCGGTGCTGCTCGTCGATGACCACGAC
>JBPCRR010000085.1:0-4065 GCA_050996645.1 Acidimicrobiales bacterium
ACCTGGAGCTATACCCTCATCGCGCTCACGGTCGCCTACTTCGACCTACGCGTCCGCAAGGAGGGTCTCGACCTGGCGTTGCGGGCCGAGGCCCTCCGCCTCGGCGGCCCACACACAGTCCCGTAGGCTGGAGGGATGGACCAGCAGTTGTGCTTGCTCACCGTCCACGCCCACCCTGACGACGAGGCCTCCAAAGGCGCCGGCACGGTGGCGCGTTACCACGCTGAAGGCGTACGAACGGTGCTGGTCACCTGCACCGGTGGGGAAGCTGGAGACATCCTCAATCCGGCCATGGACACCGAGGAGGTCAGGGCTCGCCTTGCCGAGGTACGCCGCGAGGAGCTCCAGCGTGCCGCCGACCTGATCGGCTACGACGAGGTGGTGTGGCTCGGCTACAGGGACTCGGGGATGCCGGGGAGCGAGGCCAACGAGGACCCCCGCTGCTTCGCCAAGGCGCCCCTCGACGAGGCGGTCGGCCGGCTCGTGGCCGTGATCCGCCGGGTCAGGCCGCAGGTGATCGTCACCTATCCGGAGGAGCAGTCGGGGTACCCTCACCCCGACCACCTGAGGGTCCACGAGATCTCGGTTGCCGCGTTCGACGCGGCGGGGGACCCCGGTTCGTATCCCGACGCCGGGCCTGTGTGGCAGCCGTCGAAGCTGTACTACGTCAGCTGGTCGGTGCGGCGAATGGTCGCGACGCACGAGAAGTTCCTCGAGCTTGGCTTCGAGTCCCCATTTACCGACGAGCGGTTCCAGCGGTGGCTCGCAACGGCTGACCAGACGCCGGCGGAGCCGATGGCATCCATCGACATCACGGGGCACGTGGGTGCCGCGCGGGAGGCCCTGCGAGCCCACGCCACCCAGATCGACCCGACGTCGCGGCACTGGTTCGGCCTGCCCCCCGAGGTCGCCGACACCATCCACCCCTTCGACGAGTACCTGCTAGCCCGCAACCTGACCGAGGCCGGCCCTACCGACGACGACCTCTTCGCCGGCGTGCGCGCTCCTGCTCGGCGTTGAGCGGCGATCGGCTGGCCCAGGCCCTCGAGGCCCAGGTCCTCGAGGCCCTGGTGAAACAGGTCGGTGAAAGGTCCGTCGCGCTGCCCGGCGTCGACGGCACGTTTTCGGTCGTGGTGGTCTCCGGCAAGGCCACCGTCGCGACCGTGACCCTGCAACTGAAAGACGGCATGGTGGTCGCTGCCGGGAACGGATGCGGCGAGCCGACGCTAACCTTCACGACGAACGAGGAAGACGCCCGGGCGATGCTCGACGGACTCCTTTCCCCGAGCGTGGCCTACATGCAGGCCAGACTCAAGACCTCGGGCGATCCCGGGCTGGTGCTGGAGATCCTCGCCGCGACGGCGACCGAGGAGTTCGCGCAGTGGAGGCAACCCCTCCGTCCTGCAGGCGCCGGCGATGAGACATCCAAAGGTGCCGGCGGTAGCGAACGCCTTTCAGGATGAGACCGTCGCTCCAAGACGCCAGCGACGGTGCGCTTGTAATCGCAATCGGGCGCTGGCGGGAGGAGGCGCTCGCCGAGGCCTACCGCCGCCACGCCGGCGCCGTCTACGGCCTTGCCAGGCGGGTCCTCCAGCAGCCTGCCCACGCCGAGGAGATAGTCCAGGAGGTGTTCCTCCGGTTGTGGAACGACCCCGACCGCTACGACCCCGCCCGCGGGTCGCTGCGTTCGTTCCTGCTCGCCCAGGCGCACGGCAGAGCCGTGGACATGCTCCGCTCGGACACTTCACGGCGCCGGCGGGAGGAGCGCGAGGCACGAGCGGTTGCCGACGCCGGCTACGACATCGAGCACGAGGTGTGGGACCTGGCGGTGGCGGACCGGGTCAAGGCGGCGGTGGCAACCTTGCCCGAGGAGGAACGCAAGGCCATCGAGTTGGCCTACTTCGTTGGGCACACCTACCGCGAGGTCGCGGTCGCACTCGGTACCCCCGAAGGGACGGTCAAGAGCAGGATCCGCACCGGGTTGAAGCGCATGCGCGCTGTTCTCGACGACATCGGGTTGGGGGCGGTATGGGGCGAATGACCAACCACGACGAGCTCGCCGAGGCGCTCGGGGCCTTCGCCCTCAACGCCCTCGAACGTGACGAAGCCGAGCTGGTGGAGCGCCACCTGGCGGTCTGTCCGAGGTGCCGTGTCGAGGTGGAGCAGCACCGCGAAGTCGCAGGCCTGCTGGGCTTCATCGGCCAGGAAGCCCCGCCCGGGCTGTGGGACCGCATCGTGGCCTCCCTGCAGAGCCCGCCGCCGGCGCTGCGCCTCGAGCTCGTCGGCTCGTCGCGGAGTCCTGGTTCTCGGGGCCCAGGCGGCAGGCCTGGGCGCTCAGCTGCCGGTCGCGCGCGGCGAGGCGACGTGTCGTGGCGGGCGGTGGCGTTGCTCGGTGCTGCCGCGGCGGCCGTCGTCGCGCTGCTGTCGGCGCAGGTGGTGAGGCTCGACGACCGCACCGGTGCCCTCAAAGCCGAGGTCGCCGCTCTGGCTGGTCCCACCCCTAGCCGGGTCATGGTCGAACAAGCGCTCGCCCAACCCGGGGCTCACCACGTCGAGCTGCGGGGTTCAGGAGCGCCGACCACGCTGTTGGAGGCGGTGGTCCTGCCCGACGGCGCTGGCTATGTCTACAACAGCCACCTGGCACCCCTGCCAGCCGATCGCACCTACCAGCTGTGGGGGGTGCGCCTGCGCGAGAGCGTCTCATATGGACTGCTCGGGCCGAGCCCGGCTGTCGTGGCGTTCCACGCCGGAAGCGGCGTGCAGGCCTTGTCGGTGACCGCCGAGGCCGCCGGCGGTGTGGTCCGCAGCGACAACCCTCCCGTGGCGGTGGGCAAGCTGCAGAGCTGAGGGCTGGCAGCGCTGGGGCTGACAGAGCTGGGGCTGAGGGCTGGCAGAGCTGGGGGCTGGCGGTTCAGTCGCGGCGTCGCTCGAATCGGCCGCGGCGCTCGTGGCGCCGCAGAGCCGCTTCGAACAGGGTCTCGACGAGCTCTGGGTACTTCACGCCGGAGGCTTCCCACAGCCTCGGGTACATGGATCCGAGCGTGAAGCCGGGGATGGTGTTGACCTCGTTGACGAGCAAGCCGCGCCCGTCGACCTCGTAGAAGAAGTCGACTCGCGCCATGCCGTCGACGCGCAGTGCCCGGCATGCCGCCAGTGCCAGGCTGGGCACCTGCGCCAGGACGTCGGCGGGCAGCTCCGCCGGCACGCGCAGCTCGGCCTGGCCAGTCAGGTACTTGTCGTCGAAGTCGTAGAACTCGCGGCTGGCGTCGATCTCGCCGGGCTGGGAGACCCGCATCTCCGGCCAGCCGAGAAGGGCCACCTCTATCTCCCGGGCTCGGACCGCCTCTTCGACCACCACGTACTCGTCGTAGCGCAAGGCCGTGGAGACGGCCTCGACCAACTCGGCGGGCCCGCCTGCGCGCGTTATCCCGACCGACGACCCGAGGTTCGCGGGCTTGACGAACACCGGCCAACCCAGCTCGGCTTCGACGGTCTTGGCGAACAGGTCGTCCACCTCGACGTCGCGACGCCAAAGGTGGCGTACCTGGGGGAGCCCAGCGGCGGCCAGGCACTGCTTGGCCATCGCCTTGTCCATGGCGGAGGCGGAGCCCACGACGCCGGCTCCGACATAGGCGATCCCCGCCAGCTCGAGCATCCCTTGGACCGTGCCGTCCTCGCCCATTGGGCCGTGCAGCAGCGGGAACACCACGACCGGGCCCGCCGCGCCATCGTGGGCAAGCCTGACCAGTTCGGTCGCGCCGCCGACGCGCTCCGCGGCTGATTCGGGGGACGCCAACTCTTCTGGGGACGCCAACTCATCGGGGGAGGTCAGCGCACGGCCTGGGACGCCTTGGGTGGTCTCTGCCAGGGCTCGGGTGGCGTCCAGCCAGCGCCCCGACGTCGTGATCCCGATCAGGCGAAGCTCGTAGCGGTCGGTGCCGCTCAGCGCGCGGACGACGTTGAGGGCCGACATGCACGACACCTCGTGCTCGGCGGACTGCCCTCCGTAGAGGATCACCAACCTGGTGCGAGGGTCGGTCACCGCGTAACCCTACCTGCGTGCTG
>JBPCRR010000089.1:0-3652 GCA_050996645.1 Acidimicrobiales bacterium
CGCTATGCCCGTCCCGAGGGCTACGCCGAGCACGTCGGCGAGCTGCAAGCCGGCGCTCGCCCGGCCCTCCTGGCCGGGTGGCGCCGCGTCGAGGGTGGTCACGCTTAGCGGCGAGTACGCCATGCCGATGCCGAAGCCCGCCACCGCCCACCAGATGGGAGCGAACGCCAGTGGCACCTGGTGCACCAGCAGCGTGGCCATCCCGATCACCC
The DNA here is from genome assembly GCA_050996645.1 of Acidimicrobiales bacterium. Lineage (GTDB taxonomy): Bacteria > Actinomycetota > Acidimicrobiia > Acidimicrobiales > Palsa-688 > JBPCRR01. The sequence goes on from JBPCRR010000089.1 coordinate 213, forward strand.
CGGCGGCCACGACGGCCATACCGGTGGAGACCAGGCGGCGCGGTCCGGCTCCGGCGAGACGGTGGGCCTGCCACCACGATCCGGCGGTCCAGGCGATGGTGGACGCCGTCAGGGTCAAGCCCGCGAACGTGGTCGAGGTGTGCCTGACCGAGGTGAGCGAGAGCGGCACGTACGCGTCGGCCGCGAAGAACGCGAAGGTCAGCACGCCCCGTGCGCCGACCGCGGCGGGCAGGCCCGCCCGGCCCCGCAGGGTGCCCTCGGGTGTGAGTTTGCGAAGGGCCGGCGCTGCCGCGCCGAGCCCTGCGCAGACCAGCAGGGCGGCAGGAAGCGGCGACGTGACGCTGAGCCCCGCCAGGAACGCGGCGGCGCCGGCGGTGACCCACAGGGCGCTGGGCAGGCCCTGGGCCGCCCCCTCGGGTGCCGATGGCGGTCCCACCCGTGACATGGCCGGGCCCGTCAGAAGCCCCGAGAGCGCCACCAGCGGCACGATGCCGAGGAACACCCATCGCCAGCTGGCGGCGTTCGCGATGACCGCTGCCAGCGCGGGGCCGATCAGGCCCGGCACCACCCACGCGGTGGAGAGGACCGCGAACATCCGGGGCCTGAGGTGACCCGGGTACGCGCGGCCGATCGCCGCGTACGCCACCGCTGGCACGGCGCCGGCGCCGAGTCCCTGGACCGCCCGCCCGGCGACGAGTGTCGGCATGTCAGGCGCGAGACCCCCGATGACGAGCCCGGCGGCGAAGAACGCGAGGCCCGCTGTCAGCGGCAGAGCGAGGCCCGTCCGATCGGCGAGTCCCCCCGCCACCACTATGCCGATGAGGCTGGCGAGGAAGAACGCGCTGAACACCCACCCGTAGAGGCGGAGGTCGCCGAGCTGGCGGCTGACGACCGGGAGCACTGTCGCGACCGACAAGCTCTCGAAGGCCACCAGGGTTACCGTCAGGACCAGCCCGGTGGTCAGGCGCCGCACGCCGGCACCCCAGAGGCCCCCCACGGTGATGGCCCTGTCGGCGCCGACGGCCCTGTCGGCACCGTCGCTCACCGGCACAACGTTAATGGCGACCTGGCGCCGGGCGTTACTCTCTGGCGGATGGGCGCGGGTCACGGTGGGGAGACCTCGGAGGCCGAGGAGGTGGCCCTCGCCAGCCGGGTTCTCGACCACTGCGGGCTAGGCGACCTGGTCTGGGGACACGTGTCGTGTCGTGACCGCGCCGGGAGGGGCGCCTGGCTCAAGGCCAGCGGCTTCGGCCTCGAGGAGATCGACTCCGGACGGGTGGTGCTCGTCGACGGCCGCGGGAAACGTCTGCTGCCACGGGCGGGCGGGGTGCACCTCGAGTACCGCATACATACCTTCCTGCTCGACGCCCGCGCCGACATCAACGCCGTGGTGCACTGCCACCCCGCGTACGCCATCGCCTTCGCCGCCACGGGCGAGGCCCTCGTGCCCATGTCCCACGAAGGGGCGCTTTTCAGCCCGCCGGACGTGGCGCGCTTCGAAGTCACCGGTGACCTGATCCACACCGACGAGCTCGGTCGGGCCCTTGTCGAGTGCATCGGCTCGCGTAACGCGGCGCTCATGCCCAAGCACGGCATTGTGACCGTCGGGCCCGATGTGGCCACCGCCGTCATGTCGGCCGTGCTCCTCGAGCGCGCCTGCCGGCTGCAGCTGCTCGCGCAGGGCGGCGGCGGCGTGGCGGTGTGGTCCTCGCCAGAGGAGGCTCTGGCCAAGCGCGACCGCTGCTGGGCGCCCTCCCAGATCCAGGCGGGCTACGACTACCTCGCCAGGCAGGTCACGCCGGGCTGAAGTGGGTATTGAAATATCATGAGATAAGTTGTAGTATCACGGCTTGACTCCATCGATGCCCACACAAGGAGGACGCCATGTCCCGCTCGGTTGACCTGTTCATCGACTCGGCGTTGCCGGCGGGGGAGCTGGCCGCCCAGATAGAGCGCTTGACCGACCTCCCCGTGGCTCCCAACGGCGAGGGCACCTGGACGTTGTCTGAGGGCGCGGTCACCGCCGAGCTCGCGGAGCACCGGTACGCCGACGACGGGGACCTCTGGCTCACCCGCTACCGCTACGCGCTGTCCGCCCGGGTCCCAGGTGCCGCCAACCCCAGGGACAGCGCGGAAGCCCTGTTGCTGCGACGCGTCGCCCAGGCCCTGCACCGCAACGGATCGTTCCCTGTTCTCTTGGTCCTCGACCTGCAGTACCGCGACGCCGAGCCTGTGGGCTCGAGCGCGGCCAAGGGTGGTGACGATGACTAGCGGCCCCATGGCGCGTTACCGCTGGGACCCGAGCGACGGCCACCCGCCGCTTTGCGCCGCCACCCACGGACCCCATGGCGGGTGGCTCGACGAGTCTGCGCGCCGTCTTTCCCACGAGGAGCTGGAAGTGGCTCGCCAGCTCGCGGCCGAGGGCCACCGCGTGAGGGCTTGCCCCGAGCGCCGCGGTGGCGGCAAGACCCCCGACATGGAAGCCTGCGGCTCACCCGTCGAGGTCAAGTCGTTCCTTCGCCTCCCTGAGCGGGAGGGACGCTCGCCGACGTCGCGATCGGTGTTCAACAAGCTCGTTCAGGCCGAGCAGCAGGGTCACACGGTGGTCATCCTCGCCCGCCAGCGCGGGCTGTCCGCCGTCAGCGCCCAAGAAGGAGTCGCCGCGTACGAGGAGCGGACGGGCAACCGTCGCATGCAGGCGATCCGCGTCATTGGCGACGGCTTCGACCTGTCCTGGCGCCGGCAGCTGGAGCTGGTTCGCCGGGCCGCCCCGTCCCCCCATCAGGAACGCCGCTCGCACCCCGACCTCGGACTGACCCCCGGGTGCCCGTGAGCCAGGGTCGCCCAGCCATGCGCCCGGTTCGGCCAGCCATGTGCGCGAAGCTGCGCACATGGCTGGCGCCGACCGATGAGCCCGAGGCCGACCGCCGGCGAAGGGTCACCGCCTGAGGCACGCCTGGCGCCAGATGCACAGGCTTGGTCCGAAGCGTTAGCCGCTCTGCTCGGCGACCACTCCGGCACGCCACCGCCGGCGGGATCGGGTCCCCGACGCCGCCGGCCGTCGCCGGCCGAGCGGGCCGGGGCCTTCGCCCTGAGGGTCCCTCCCGGATATCGGGAGCAGACCGACCCGCGGGAGGCGGCGTTCGACCTCGAACTGCTCGAAGCCGTCGACGCCGGCGACCCAGAGCGCCTGGTCGTACGCGCCGGCGAGTCGGCCGCGTTCCACCTGCGCCGCTACGGCACCGCCGGTGTCGAGCTCAGCGGGTTCCTCCCGGTGCTCGAGAGCTTCGGGCTGGTGGTGGTCGAGGCAATCCCTCACCACATCCGCGCCATCCACCCGGACCAGGCTCCCGCCCACCTCGACGACTTCCTCGTCCGGCTGCGCCGGGTCCCAGCCGGCGCAGCCGGGACAGCAGACGGCGCCGCCGGGACATCAGCCG
>JBPCRR010000134.1:0-17232 GCA_050996645.1 Acidimicrobiales bacterium
TCCGGCGACGGGGGCAACTCCGGCAAGGCCACCAACAACTCGACGGGCGTCGGAACTGCCACCAGCGGAAACGCCAACTCGAGCTCGAGCGCCACCGGCGGCACCTCGGGCAACTCCGGCGGGGCCACCTCGACTCTGAGCGGCACCGGGACCTCCGGGTCCGGCGGTGGCGCGGTCAGCACTCCGACGAGTGGGAACACCGGTGCCGTGTTCGGCACGGGCAAACTCCTCGTCACCTCCGGCAACGCATCCGGCGGCGGAGGCAGCGGTGCTGCCAGTGCCAAGGCCACATCCGGCAACTCCGGTGCAGCCACTGGCACCGCCACGGGCGGGGCCTCTGGCAACGTCGGGGTCACCGGCTCGGCCAACACCACCAGTGGGAGCAGCGGGGCGGTGTCTACCACCTCGTCTTCGACCGGTGGGACCACCGGCTCAGCTACGGCCTCACCGAAGGCCAGCGGTAGTGCGACAACCGGAGCCGGCGGCAACTCGGGGTCGACCGGGTCGGCGTCGAGCACCCAGACCGATACCACCGGCTCCACCGGCAGTGGCGGCTCGGGCGGCAGCGGCGGCGCATCTGCGCCGACGACCACCACCTCGGGAGACTCTGGTGATGCAGGCGCTTCGGGCGCGGCAACGAACTCCTCGTCTGCCACCGCCGGGGTTGCCAGCGGCAGTGCCAACTCCGGCTCCAATGCCACCGGCGGCACCTCCGGCACAACCGGCGGGGCAACCGGCGGGGTCACCGGGACGGCCAGCTCGGGCACGGGAGGCAGCGGGACCGCCGATCCCCACAGCGGCACGACGGGCTCCGCCACCACGCCGAACGTCACGTCCGGCAACGCGACGGGTGGGGGCTCGACCGGCTCGGCCAGCGCCAACGCCACGACCGGCTCGAGCGGCGCTGCCACCGGGTCCGGCACCGGAGGTGCCTCGGGCTCGGCCAGCGTCGGCGGCACGGCGACAACTGGCAGCGGCTCCTCGGGAGCCGTCGGCACCACGTCTTCGTCCACTGGGGGCAAGACGGGCAATGCGGCCGGATCCCCCTCATCGATCGGGACTGCCAGCTCCGGGCCGGGCGGCAGCTCGGGCTCGACGGGATCTGCGTCTTCGACCCAGACGTCCGTATCGGGCAACACCGTGTCCAGCAGTTCGCTTGTCGGGCCGCACATGGTCCGGGCCGCGGTCCTCGCCTCGGCTGCCAACCCAACTGGGTCGGGGACAAGCACCGCTCCGGGTGGTTCCGGCGGCAGCACTGCGCCTGGTGGCTCGGGCACTGCCAGCGGCCCGGGTGGATCCGGCAGCGGTGGCACCGGGCCGGGTAACTCCGGCAGCGGCAACACCGGCGCTGGAAACTCCGGCAGCGGCAACACCGGCAACGGAAACTCCGGCACCGGTAACGTCGGCAGCGGAAACTCCGGCACCGGCAACGTCGGCAACGGCAACTCTGGCTGCGACAACAACGGGACGGCCAACTCGGGCTTCGGCAACACCGGGACCGGGATCTCCGGTGGCAACGCCAACGGGTGCGTCCCAGCCACGCCTCCGGTACCGCCCGGGCCGCCAGTTCCTCCCGGTCCCCCAGGGCCGCCAGTTCCTCCCGGTCCCCCAGGGCCCCCAGCGGTCAAGCCGCCGGTGACCCCGGTGTCGCCCAACCCGACCCCCGCCGCCACGGCCACCTTGCCCTTCACGGGCTCGGAGACCTCCGGGGAGCTGGCCCTGGCTGCCGGGCTTCTCCTGGCCGGTGCTGGACTCACCGGCGCTGCCAGCCGTCGCCGGCGCAGCATCGCCGGCGCCTAGTCCGCTGAACTGACACGAAGCGGGACCCTGGCGTCCCGCTTCGTGTCGTTCGGGTTGCAAAACCGCTCCGCCGCGCCCGAGGTCGCGGCGCGCTTGAGCTCGCCGGCGCTCGTGTGACTAACCCGGCCTGGCAGAGCGGCTAGGGCTGGAAATCGCTCGCGTTCCGGCACCGCCAGCAGAATGCTTGCGCTGGGCCTCCCAGATGTGCTCTACTGTCCTTTATGTCTGGACTTCTAACCGGCCTTGCCCTCGCTGCGTCTCTTCACACGCACGCCCCGCCGCCGCCGCCTCCTCCTGCGCCAACGGCTGCGTGGACGGTGCACGCTGCGGCTGTCAACCCCAACCCCACAGCGTCGGGCACGAGCACCGCACCGGGCGGCTCGGGTGGCAGCACGGCCCCTGGTGGCTCGGGAGGCGCCACGGCGCCTGGCGGCTCGGGCACGGCCAGCGGCCCGGGTGGGTCCGGCAGCGGCGGCACCGGGCTGGGTAACTCCGGTGCCGGCAACTCTGGCGCCGGGAACTCCGGCAGCGGCAACACCGGTAACGGGAACTCCGGCAGCGGCAACGTCGGCAACGGCAACTCCGGCACCGGCAACGTCGGCAACGGCAACTCCGGCTGCAACAACAACGGAACCGCCAACTCGGGCTTCGGCAACACCGGCACCGGGAATTCCGGCGGCAACTCCGCCTCGTGCGTCACGACGACACCGCCGGTACCGCCGGGTCCCCCAGGGCCGGGTCCGGGTCCGGGTAAGCCGCCCGGTTCCCCCGGTTCCCCTGGTTCCCCTGGTACCCCGGCATCCCCGAGCCCTGCTCGGGCCGGGACAGGGACGCTGGCCTTCACGGGCTCCGAGACCTCTGCGGAGTTGGCCCTGGCCGCCGGCCTTCTGTTGGCGGGTGGTGCCCTCGCCGCCGCCGGCAACCGTTACCGCCCACAGCACCGCCGGCGCCTCGCCCGCTGAACCCCAGCGGGACCTCCCGGCGCCCTTCCCGGGTGCCGGGGCGTTGCTGCGCGTCACCCCCGACGCCTCCGAGATCCCGCATCTGCATACCCGCCTAGACTCGGAGGGCCATGGAGCAGTCGAGCGACGTCGCCGCCCCCGGCGAGGTGACTGACCCGAGTCCATCGGCACCCGAGGCTTCCCTGCTCGGCCCGATCCCTTGGGGATCGTGGGCCCGGACCGTTTGTCTCAGGTGGGACTCCCTCGAGGGACCCACCGCCGAGTGCCTCCCGCAGCTCACGGTGAGGGTTTTGTCGAGGGATCCGTTGGAACGAGCCCCGGATCGCAGTGGCGCGTTCGCGGTCGCCGAGTCGAAGCCGGGGTCTGCGGCGACGCGGCTGTACGTCATCGCCGATGACCTGTTAGAGTGGTCGGCCGCCGACCCCGATGGGGAGCGCGGGGTCCTCGGGCGCCTGGCTGGCTCGGTTGCGATGACGGCGAGCCGCCACCAGGACCAGATCACGGCTGGGCGCTTCTCGCTTCGCGAGCGCCAGGGCAAGGTTCCACCGCTTCTCTCCATGCAGCGCGAAGCCGCCTCACTGGGCCTCCCGGAAGCCGGGGTGGTCGAGGGTGGGTACGAGTTCACCACCGAGATCCTCGAGGACGCCGTGGAGGCCCACTACGGCCCGGCTCGCCTGGACAGGTCCGACGTGGTGTTCGACGCCGCGGACGTCCCGACGCCCAGGTGCCCTGCTTGTGAACCCGGGCGCATTGGCTTCCCCGAAGAACTGGAGGCCGTGCACGGTGGCATGTGCGGACCCCACATGCAGCAGGCGGCGTCGGTGCTCGATGCACGGTTGACCCAGGCCAGGGACTCCAACCCCGCCGGCTGGGAGGCTCTCCTCGAATCACAGCGCTGCATCGGGTTTGCCCACCTCGGCGTGGAGCTGTGCCGCATCCTCGCGAGGGTCGCTTCGGGCAAGGGCCCAGGCCGGGGCCTGAGCGACCAGGTGAGCGGGGTGGTTCGCTCTCTGGAGGGGTTCGGCGGTACGGCGGAGGACTTCACGGCCTCGCTCGCAGGTTGGCCCGCGGCATCGGTGGACTGGCTCCGGGCCTTACCGCGCCAAGCCCTGGAGGCCGGCATGGCGGAGGAGGCCGCTGCGCTCGGCGCGCTCCTGGCTCCGCTCGACGAGGGTTCGCGTTGGGCCCACATGAGCGTGGCAGGTCGTGCCGCCGCTGAGCTAGGTCGCCCCGAGGAGGCACGGTCCCTGCTGCAGCAGTTGACCGATGCCGATGCGGCGGCCTCGCTCCTTCAAGCGGCCCAGGTGGCCGCCGCCATCGGCGATAGCGAGCGCGCAGAGCTGCTCCTGCGAGACAGCATCGTCAAGACCCAGGAGGTCGCGGACCCGCGTTCGGAGGCGGCGGCGTGGAGCTTGCTCTACCACCTGCTTCTCGAGGATCCGAGCCGCCGGACCGATGCTCAGGCGGCGTCGGCTGCCATGAGGGCAGCGCGGCGGGTTGCCCGCAGGCCGGCGCAGCCGCCAGCCGCCGGCCGGACGAAGGCAGGCCGTAACGAGGCCTGCTACTGCGGCAGCGGCCGGAAGTACAAGCACTGTCACGGCTCCAGGGCCGTCGGCCGGGCGTGACGTTCCTGCCCTCACCCGAGGAGATGTCGCTCGGCTGGAAGCGGGCCTTCGTGGTGACCTGCGACAAGGAAGCCGCGACGACAAGTGTTGCTATCGCGATCGTCCGAGTTGGGCGCGACGACGTGGACGATGGTGGCATGGGGCTCGCCGCATCGAGCGTGTGGGACTCCCTGCCTCTCGCCGACTGCGGTGTGGTGTCGCCCGACGACGCCGACGAGCTTGTAGCGTTCTGGGAGCTGCCGCCCAAGCGGCGACTCAGCCTCTGGATGACCGACGTCGAGGGACTCTCCCCGGAGGAAGCAGCGGAGATCCGACGAGTAAAGCCAGACGACGTCCTGAGCGAGGTAATCAGCTCACGAGAGGCGGTCGTCGGGCCCGGCAACGTCGGCGAGAGCCTGCCGGCTGAGATTGTCGACAAGCTCCGCGCCGCGGTGCCGGCGGTTGACACCACGGTCCTCTACGAACGCTCTGTCCAGCGCTGGGACATCACCCCCCCTGAGCTCGACCTGCCGGGCATCGGCGACCCGGCGGAGCGGTCCGAGGCGGTCCAGGCTGGCGCGCCCGGGGACTTCGGGGCGAGGACGGACGGCATCGTGGGGCCCATGGCTTCGGCGCAATGGCCCGAGGACCTCGCCTTGGTCGCGGGGCTCCTGCTTGCCGGCGGCGTCATCCGCCGACCCCGCGAAGGGGCTGCGAGCCGGTCCGGCGGGGATCGCGAGGACATGGCTTGAGACTGACGCCGCGACAAGAACGTCAGCGCTCCGCCGAAGCCCACCCGTGGGCGATGGCGGGCGTACCCCCGCCCGGGCGTCCCGACGGCGCCGCCTTGGCGTGGTGGGGGATCCCGTACTCGGCCGCCTCGATGAGTCAGCGACGCTTCGCGTTGCCCACGCCGCCGCCGGCCTGGGAGGAGGCGGGCGACCTCGACGAGCCCGGCCCAGCGTGCTTCCAGCTCGCCCCCCGGGGGGTCACTCTCCCGGACCTCGGAGATGAGTCCTCCGAGGACTGCCTGCACCTCAACGTCTGGGCCCCCTCCCACCACTCCGCCGAAAGCCTTCCTGTCCTGGTCTGGATCCACGGGGGCCTATTCGTGTCCGGCACCGCCAATAACTTCAGCGGCGCCGCCCTTGCTGCCCGAGGCGGCATGGTCGTCGTAACCGTCAACTATCGCCTAGGACCATGGGGCTTCATTCCTCCTCGCTGCTCGCCACCCGGCGAGGGCTCGATCCACCCGAACCTGGGCCTGCTCGACCAGGTGGCGGCGCTGCGCTGGGTCCAAGCCAACATCGCCCAGCTCGGTGGCGATCCACGACGGGTGACGATCGCGGGGCAGGGCACAGGGGCCACCTGCGCCCTCGCCCTCACGTCGATGCCCATAGCGGAGCACCTGTTCCATCAGATCCTGCTGTTCAGTCCCCAGGAGCTCGACTCCCCGGAGCAGCTGGATACAACCACTCCCGCCTTGGCCGACGCTCTCAGCATCGACATCCGTGGCCTCACCGAGGCTCTGCGCTCCTTGCCGAACGACGAGCTGGCCCTAGCCGCATCGACAGTGATCCAGGCTCCGCCCAAACGACCTCTGTGGCGCCCGCACGCCTTCGCCGCGTGGGTCGACGGCCGGGTCCTGCCGGCTCACCGGGAGACCGATGAGCTCGACGGTCCGGGGCGTCCGCGCCCGATGCTCGTGTCCACCTGTGCCGAGGAAGTCAACCTCCAAGCGGCCGTCGACCCTGTCTGGGCCAGGGCCTGCGAGGCAGCTGTCAGATCGAGCATGGGGCAGGTCGCGTGGAACAGGATGAAAGCCCTCTATGAAAGCACCTTCGGCGAGGAGCATTGGAGGAACAGCCTCCTCACCGACGGGCTCTATCGGCAACCCGCGATCCGGCTGTTGGAGCGCCAAGCTGCAGCCGGAGGGCTCGGGTGGATGATGACGTTTGATCACCACCCCGAGGTTCCGCCACTGGATCGAATGGGGGCGTGTCATGGCAGCGATCTTCCATACGTCTGGACAGATCCAAACGACAGCGGTGCATCATATTTCCCCGGCCTAAACTCGCATGTGGACCGGCAGATGGCCGAGATCCTGCAGGCAGCCATCGCCGGTTTCGTTCACACCGGAAGGCCGGACTCGGACCTGAGTGCGCGGTGGAGCCCCTACAACGCCAAGGATCGGGTTGTCTTCCGGCTCAGCCCGGCGAGCGCCTTCGACAGGGATCCTGGCGCTGAGCTACGGCATTCATGGGGAGGGCTCGACCTCGGCTGAACCGTCCGGCACCAGGTTGCGCGGTGGGACTCCGACGGCATCGGGTTCGGGAGTCATCGCTGGCAGGCGTTTGGTGCGGGGTGGCACTACCGCGCTCCACACCGCGCCGCCCATCCACGCGACCCCCAGGTCGGTGTAGTCACCAATTCCCCAAAGTCGCGGCGTCCCGTGTCCTCGGCCGAAGGCGGCAGCCACCAAGATCATCTTGGACGCCACACCTTTGCGGCGCCACTTCGGTGCCACGTAGATCTGATGAAACTGACCCGAATCGGTCCACCAGCGAGTCGCGCCGGGTTGGGCGGCCAAGTCGATGCCTAGGGTGTCCAAGACGGCGGGCTGCACGAAGACACCGTCGCCGAAGTCGGGGGTGGAGAAGGCGATCAACGTGTGTGCAACGGGGTCTGCATCCGGTTCGGGGTGGCTGACATACCACAGGGCGAGTTGCCTCTTGGAGGCGTACTCGGTCACCTTGACGACGAGGGGATGGCCGTCCGGGCTGTAGACAGCGCGGAAGATGACCGGGCGCGCCTCGGTGGGGGGGAGGCCAGCGGGCACCTCCTGGACCGACCCATCCGGGTACTCGTTGCTGTAGACCGCGCAGATCTCGAACTCGCCGTCGGGCCCGATTGTCCGCCGCGCGTACCACGTCGAGTATGCAGGGTTTGATCGCTCTGCCATATCGGGCGTCACCGAGGGACGCTCAGCTGAGGCCACGAACCGAGCCTAGTGCCGCGGGCCCAGGAACAGGTGCGGTCTAGGGCGTGAGGGTCGAGCCATCGGGGACCAGGTTTCGCAGCGGCACGCCGACGGCATCGGCTTCAGGCGTCATGGGGGGCAATCGTTTGGTTCGCGGGGGCACACGCGCGCGCCACAGCGCATCGCCGATCCAGGCCTCCCCCAGGTCGGTGAGCTCACCGGAGCCCCAAAGCCTGGGCCAACCCCACCCAAGGCCGAAGGCCGATGCGACCAGCACCATCTTGGAGGCGACCCCGCGCCTGCGCCACCGCGGTGCCACATAGATCTGGTGGACTTGCCCCGAAGCGGTCCACCAGCGGACGGCGCCGACCTGGCCGGCTCGATCGATGCCGAGGCCATCCAAGGCGGCTGGCTGGACCACGACCCCGTCGGCGAAGTCCGCCGTGGAGAAGGCGATCAAGGTGTGTGCAACGGGGTCTGCATCCGGCTCGGGGTGGCTGACGTACCACAGGTCGGGTTGGTTCTTCGAGGCGTACTCGGTCACCTTCACGGCGAGGGGGTGGCCGTCGGCCCGGTAGATCGCCCGGTCGACGATCGGACGCGCATCGCTCGCCGAGAGCGCCGCGGGCACCTCCACGACCGTGGAATCGGGGTACTCGTCGTTGTGGATGCCATACAGCTCGAACTCGCCGTCGGGACCGATCGTGCGCCGCGCGTCCCAAACAGAAAAGGAGGGACTCGCCGGGTCCCTCGGGGCAGGTGTCACCGAGGGAGGCTCAGGTGAAACCATGAGACCGAGGCTAGCGCTGTGGTCGGGAAGGCGGGATTTGAACCCGCGGCCTCAGCGTCCCGAACGCTGCCAAGGGGGTCTGCCGTGAACCGGCTTGAAACTAAAAGTGCTGCTCACAGCGTTGCCGGAACTCGGCTGGACCCGGTTGGACCGCAGCGGATGTGCCATAAGTGCGCCATCAAACCGGACGGCTCGAGAGGCCCCTCCGGGCTAAGAAGGATTTCGCGATACGATATTGTTGTGAGAGTCCGTGGAGATCTATGAGTCGGCCCGCAAGCACGGGATCAGCGACGATGACATTCGGCACGGGGTCGATCACGCGCTTGTCGTTGCCGACGAGGACGGTGAGGGCAAGGTTCTGTACCTTGGCCCGGATCGGGCTGGGAACCTGTTGGAGGTCGTGTCGGTGCTCCGAGAGGACAACACCGAGATCGTGATCCACGCCATGCGGATGAGACGAATCTACGAACCGCTGATACGCGCGATGGGAGGGACCGTTGGCTGACGAGGGTACCTATGGCCGGTCCAAGTCGGGGGTTGAGCTGACCGACGAAGTCCTGCGGCGGATGGCCGCTGAGGCTGAGGATGGGCTGGACGTCACCAAGCTGCGGCGGCGCCCCGGACGTCCGCCGATGGGTTCGGGTCCCGCCGACGCGCTCCCCGTCCGGCTTGATCCCGGGTTGCGCAGGGCTGTCGATGACCGGGCGGCGGCAGAGCATACGACTGCTTCAGAGGTCGTCAGGGAGGCCCTCCGCCGCTACCTCAAGGTCGGATGAAGCGGGCCCCCCAACATTGGCGAGTCCCATCCGAATCGCGCGGGTTGGCAGCCCCGCAACGCCGGATCAACGACATCCCGCGACGGAGATGGCTGCCTCGAGGCTGCGCGGATGGGACCCGCTCTCCATCCCGGAGAATCAAGCTCCCGTCGATGCCGACGCCGGAGCGGCGAGTGCGCCGGCCTGCGGGTGGGACGGATCGACTTCCTGAATCGCAGCTTGGCCGTGGTGGAGCAGGCGACCCGGATCGCCCACGGTCGGATTGTCTTCGGTCCCCCGAAGTCCGACGCCGGCTGCCGGACCATCAGCCTTCCGGCGGCGTTGGTGGATCTGCTGGCCGGCACCTCGCCGACCGGGGCCTGGGCGCCGCTGACAGCCGGGGGCTGGTGTTCGTGTCGCCCCGTGGAGAGGTCATCCACTACGGCCACTGGCGCCGGCGGGTGTGGCTGCCCGCGCGCCGAGCCGCCGGCGTGGAGGGCCTGGCCTTCCACGATTTGCGTCGGGCCAATACGACCGCACTGGTTACCGCCGGCGTGGACCTCAAGACCGCCCAGGTCCGCCTCGGCCACTCTGACTCCCGCCTCACCCTGGCCGTCTACGCCCAAGCGACCACCGAGGGCGATCGAAGGGCTGCCGAGGGCGGTCGCCGACCGCCTGATGGCTCCGTCCGATGCCGGCAGCGACCACAAGCGGCAGGCCGCACCCTATAAACGGGTGTGCAGAAATGTGCCATGGAAGCCGGAGCCGGGAGGCCGCACCCCCTCTGACCTGGTCGGGAAGGCGGGATTTGAACCCGCGGCCTCAGCGTCCCGAACGCTGCGCGCTAACCAAGCTGCGCTACTTCCCGTAGGCGTCCGATGCTATCCGACCCCGTCGCACGCCCTGGGCGCCTTGAGGCACCGTGTCCAACGCTCACCGCCGCCGACAGGGCGGCCGGGGATTGAACTGGCGGGCCACAGGGAATGAACAAGGGCGACCACCTAGTCGGGAGGATCAGCGCCGTGACAGTTGTCGAATCGGGACGCCGCGGCAGGAACCGTGGGGGTGCAACTACGGCAGCGGGTTGGACAGCGTTGCGGCCCTCTGGCATGAGCCTTGTCGGACTGGTGACGCTGTTGGCTGCGGCGTGGGGCGCCGTCAGCGTGTTCATCGGCCCGCTGTTCGACTACCGGCCGACCTCGTCCTCGAGCTGGGACTGGACAACCGCCAACTGGCTGCTGCACCTGGTCCCAGGGGCTGTCGGTTTCTTGGCGGGGATCATGATCCTTGGCAGCACGCCTCGGACCAAGGCGATCACCCGCGGGACCTTTGGTCTCGCCGGGCTGCTGGCGGTCGCCGCCGGTGCCTGGTTCGTGATCGGCCCCGCTCTCTGGCCGACGTTCGAGTCAACGTCGCCCTATGGGGCCGCGACGAGCGCCGGCGCCTCCTTCGTCAACCAGCTCGGTGCCAACCTCGGACCTGGGCTTTTCCTGGCAGCCTTCGGAGGCATGGCCCTCAAGTCCTTGACCCGGGATCGCACGGTTGAGGTACCCCCCGAGCCCGCACCGGTCCCTGCGCCCGCCGTCGCCGCGGCAACGGCTCCCCATGGCGAGGCTGCCGCCCCGTCGGGCTATGCCCCTCCGCCGGCGTCGACCGCGCCCGCCGCCACCGAGGGCTCACCTCCCGCGTCGACCGCACCCGCCGCCACCGAGGGCTCACCTCCCGCGTCGACGGCGCCCGGCGCCACCGAGGAGCGCGGCTTCAGCGCCAGCGACCCGGCTAGAGCGCCAGAGCGACCTGTCTGAGCGCCGCCAACCGGCCTAAGCGCCGGCGGCGGCGGCGGCGACCTGAGCGTCGACCGCTTGGTCCGAGGCGGGCGTTGGCTGGTCCGGGGCGGGCGCTGGGTGGGGCCTCACTGTGGCCGGCTCGGGCATCCACGACGTGTCGTGCCATGTCCCCCCAGCCAACAATGCGGTGGCAGCGCGACGGATCCGGATGGGGTCGAGGGGTTTGACGAGCCACCCCTCGACCCCGATCCGCCGGGCCAGAAAGACATCCGGGCGACGGTCGAGCACCAGCAGCACCGGGCAGCGCTCGAGCCTGCCTGCGTCGGCTTCGAGCCTCAGGTCCAGGGCGACAGCGACCCCGCCCATGGCCCCTATCTGCATGTCGAGGATGGCCAGGTCGGCGGGAGCGGCGTCGAGAGCCGGCGCCACATCGGCTCCCGCGCGCGCCCAGCGGATCCTGGTTCCGGGGGCGTCGAGGACCGAGCGCAGCTCCTGAAACACCGCTTCGGAGTCCGTGGCTACCAGCAGGTCGGGCACAATGGGAGGGTACCGTCTGGCGCGTCTGGGTACCATCCTGGGGTCTGCCGCCCAGGCGGCGAGGAGGTTAGTTTTGCTCACGATCCACCAAGACGAGACGCCCGAGGGCTATGTCGTCTGCCGGCCGGTCGGCGAGCTCGACGCGTTCACGGTCAGCCAGTTCCGCCAGGCGCTGGCCGACATGGCGTCCAATCATCGCTTGCTGATCGACATGTCGGGCGTGCCATTCGTCGACTCGGCCGGGCTGGGAGCGCTGATCGGCGGCATTCGGCGAGCCCGGGAGCTCGGCGGGGACGTGGCGGTGGCCTGCAACCGGCCCACCCTCAGCCGGTTGCTCAAGACCACCGGTTTCGACAGGATCGTGACGGTAGCCGAGACGCTGGAGGAGGCGGCGGCCGCCTTCAGCGACGACGACGACAAACCCGGCGAGAAGGCCTAGGCGAGAGGTTCCATTACGCGAAGAGGGTGCCATTAGGCGAAGAGGGTGCCATTAGGCGAAGAGGTGACTGCCGACCTCCGCTAGGCCGTCCAGGTCGTGCACGTCGCCGGCCAGGAATGGCACCCTGACCACCCCGGCGCCCGGCAGGCGCTCGCTGAGCATCCCCACGTATCGCTCCTCCCGGGCGGCTATGCCCTCCAGGTCCGCAAGGTTGGCGAGCCAGGGTTCCAGGGCCGATCCAGGAGCGACATCGACTTGGGGCGGGGCGCCGAAGCGGGGGAAGAGCCTGTTGACAACCAGGGCGCGCACAGGCATGGAGGCGTCGGCGAGGCGGTCGGCGAAGAACAGCGCTTCGTCCACGGCGTCGCGCCGGGGAGCTGCCACCACCACGAACGCAGTGCCCTCGTCGGACAGCAACGAGGTCACCCGAGCGGCTCGGTCGCGGAAACCCTGCTCCATGCCCTCGAAGGCGGTGAAGAACTGGACCGCGTCCTGGACGGCCTCCCCCCCCACCACCCTCGAAACGGTGCGCAGCACCATGCGCGTGGCCACGTTCGCCGCCCGCAGGCTTGCCCGGGTCGGCATCATCAGTAGCCGGAAGATCCTGTTGTTGAGGAACCTGGTGAGCCGCGCCGGGGCGTCGAGGAAGTCGAGCGCGTGACGGGTGGGGGGCGTGTCGACCACTATCAGGTCGAAGCGCTCCTCCTGGTACAGCTCGTAGAGCTTCTCCATCGCCATGTACTCCTGTGTCCCCCCGAGCGCGCTCGACAGGTTGCGGTACAGCCGGTTGCGCAGGATGGCTTCCGCCTGCTCGGGTGTGCCGGCGTTGCGGGTCACGACCTCGTCGAAGGTGCTCTTGGTGTCGAGCATGAGCGCCCACATCTCGCCGGGCCAGTCGCCTCGTACCTCGTGGGCGGTGTTCGAGAGCTCCTTCAACCCGAGCGCGTCGGCCAGGCGTTTGGCGGGGTCGATGGTGACCACGCATCCCCTCCGGCCCTCCCGCGCCGCCTGCAGGGCCACGCTCGCCGCGGTGGTGGTCTTGCCCACCCCGCCGGGACCCGCGCAGATGACCACCCTGTGGGAGCTGATCAGCTCGTCGAGGACGCTCAAGACGGTGATCCCGGGATCGCCACCGTAGCCTCGAGGTCCTCGACGGCGGCCACGAAGGCGTCGCTCAGCGCGTCCAGCTCCAGAGGTCCGAGCTCGGTGGTGTAGAGGAACGGCAAGCTGATCTGGGCGAGGGGTAGGCCTGCGCTCAAGCGGTCCATCTGCGCCGCCTCCAGGTCCTGGCGGTGCCGGCGGAAGTCCGCCGCGCGATCGAGCGCATCGAGATCCGCGGGGTCCATCGACACACCGGCCGCTGCAGCGGCATCGGCAGCGCTTGCGGAGAGGTCGAGCTTCGGTGCGACGGCGTTGACCACGACGCCCGCAAGGTGGACCCTGGCGCGGTCTTCGAGGTGAAAGGCCGTCTCGATCACCTCGTTCACTGGCGTCTCCTCGGGGAGCGTCACCAACAGGACCTGGCAACGCGACGGGTCCTTCAACATCTCCACGACTTCGCTCGCCTGGTTGCGCACGGGCCCCGACCCGAACGCGTCCAGCAGGCCGTGAGCGCTGGCGAGGAACGAGACGGCGTGACCGGCCGCTGGGGCGTCGACGACGATGAAGTCGGGGGCATCGTCGAGGCCGGCCGCGGCCATTCGCTCGAGTTGTTTGACCTTTCCGAGCACGAGGATGTCTTTGATACCGGGCACGGCGGTCGCCACCACGTCGAGGGTTCCTGTGGCCGCCATGCGCTTGGACAGCCGGCGCAGACCGTGGTCCTCCAGGTACTCGACGAGGGCCTCGTCGGGGGTCAGGGTGCGGGCTCTGATCTTCGCGGCGCCCTCGGAGCCGTTTGACAGCACCAACTGCTCGTAGGTGAGCTGCTCCTGGTGACCGAAGATCGCCGTCAGCTCGCTGCGGCCTTCCACCTCGACCACCAGCGTTGACAGGCCGCAGCGAGCCGCCACGGTGGCCAAGGTCGCCGAGACGGTTGTTTTGCCGACCCCGCCCTTTCCCGCCACGATCATCACCCGGGTCTGCTTGCAGAACGCCTCGGGGCTCACTGGTCTCCAAACCTCATGACGATGTCGGCGGACAGGCTAGCGAGAAGCCGCTACCGGTAGGACATTCGGTCTTGTCTCGGGCCGAAACGCCCGCTAGCGTCCGACGTGAAAGGGGGATCAAGTGAGCGTGCAGCCGGTCGACGACCTCTGGCAAGCGAAAGCGGCTTGCCGGGGTCCGCACACCGCATTGTTCTTTCCGCCATCCCACTTCGAACGCAAGGACGACAAAGAGGCCAGGGAGGCCAGAGCCAAGGCGATCTGCCGGGTGTGCCCGGTGAAGGAATCTTGCCTGGAGTACGCGCTGCGCATCCGTGAACCTCATGGCATCTGGGGTGGGCTCAACGAGCTCGAGAGGCGCCAACGCCTGGGGCGGTAGAAACCGTTACCTAGACCGGTGTGACGGGTGGCCGGTCGATTAACAGCTAATTAAACCTCGCCCGCACTAGTGTTGCTCCGATGCTTGCGTTGACCACGACGTGGTCTTGGCCGGGCCCCGCCGCTTGATTACACAGCTGGCGGAGGCGCAACCGCAAAACAGCCGTGAAGCCGACGAGCACCTGCGGTGGTGCTCGACGAAGGTGCAGGGCCGGCGGGCCAACTACGGCGTCGCCGGTGAGGGGATGCCGGTGCTGTTCCTTCACGGGTGGGGACTCGGCCAGCACGCCTATAAGCGGGCCCTAAAGCGCCTTGTGCGCCTCGGGTGCCAGGTGTACGCCCCTGCGATGCCAGGCTTCGGCGGCACCGCCGATTTTCCCGGGCTCAGGGTGAGCATCGCTCGGTACGCGGCCTGGGCAGCCGACTTCTTGGACGAGGTGGGCGTGGACGAGCCGGTGTTCGCGGTCGGGCACAGCTTCGGGGGCGGTGTGGCCATACAGCTCGCCCACGACTTCCCGAACAAGGTCGGCTACCTGGTGCTCATCAACTCGGTGGGAGGGCGCACCTGGCTGCAGTCAGGGGACCGGGTCCGTTCCATGGCCGAGCGGCCACTTTGGGACTGGGGGATCAATCTCCCCAACGACTTGTTCCCCCTCGGAGGGCTGTTCAACATGGCCCGCGTCATGGCCGAGGACGCCGTGCCCAACCTGTTGCGAAATCCCTGCGCGTTGTATCGGGCCGGCCAGCTCGCCCGCACCGCCGACCTCACCGCCGAGCTGCAGGCGCTGAAGGAGCGCCGGCTGCCGATCGTGGCGCTGCGGGGGGACCAGGACACGATCATCCCCCGGGCGAGCTTCGAGGCGCTGTGCGCCGCCCTCGGCTCCACAGGCGAGGTTGTGCCAGGGAAGCACTCCTGGTTGCTGGCGGACCCCGACGCCTTCGGCGAGGTGATGACCAACTCGGTGGCGGTCGCCCGGGCCGTGCGCAAGATGTCAGACGGCGCGCCCGGCTCCCCTGCGGAGATGGCGGCGCCCCTGCCGATGACGGGAGCCTAGGAGCGCATCTCCTCGGGAGTCACGTCCCGGACGTGCTGTGCGAAGGACCACTGGTGGCCCTCGGGGTCCTCGGCGCCGTAGGTCCGGTCGCCGTAGAACTGGTCCTCCGGCTCTTTCGAGATGATTGCGCCTGCGGCCTTTGCACGGGCGTGGTGCCCGTCCACGTCGTCGACGTACACGTAGACGAGTTGGGTAGCGCCTCCCCGGTGCTTGGGGTTTTGGTAGTCGACGCCGGGGTGGCCCATCATCACCACGCCGCCGTCGTGCCGCAGCTCGGCGTGCATGGTCCTTCCATCCGGTCCCGGCATGCGGACGTCCTCCACGAACCCGAAGGTTGCGACCAGCCAGTCGACGGCGGCGTCGAGGTCTTCGTAGAGAAGGTACGGGGTGATCACGGGAAAGCCCTCGGGCGGGTTGTGGAGCATGGGTCGCCTCCTATCGGATACGCCACTCTACGACCCTGGCAGACTGGGCCTTCTGTGGCGAGGCGACGGCGCGCATTGAAGCGATGACCTGGTACCGCGCCTGCCGACGCCACGAAATCCCGAACGACCGCGGGTGGCCGGTGACGGCAGAGGGCCGCCCGATCGCCGTGTTCAACTCCGGCGGGCGCCTCTTCGCGGTCGACAACGTCTGCCGTCACGTTGGGTCGCCCCTCGACGACGGCTTCGTCGAACGTGGTTGCGTGACCTGCCCCTGGCACGGATGGCGCTACGACTTGAGCACCGGAGAGCACCTGACCCTCTTCGGGCGGCAACCTGGGTTGCGCACTTACCCCGTCAGGGTCGAAGGCGACGAGGTCTTCGTCGGGGTGGAGCCGTAGGGCTGATGGGGACGGTGCCGCTTTGCGTGCGATGCTGAGCGCCTCATGAGGCTGCTGCTGCGCGTCCTGCGCAAAGTGTTCTCGTCGCTGGCGCTGGCGCTGGTCACCTTCGTGGGGGCGCCCGCGGCGGCTGGCGTAACTGTCCTCGTGGGGTTGATCTTTCTCCCGCTCCCCGCGACCATCCCGTTGCCCAAGTCGCTCCCGCTCGTGGCTCCGACGATCCTCTACGACCGCTTCGGCAAGCAGATCGCCTCGTTGCAGCAGTACGACAGGCATCTAGTGGTCGCCCCCTCCGACATACCCGCTGTGCTGAAGGAGGCGGTTGTGGCGGACGAAGATCGCAACTTCTACCACCACGGCGGCGTCGACGTGAGGGGCACCCTTCGAGCTCTCTACGCCGACATCCGCCGCAACAGGGTGGTCCAGGGTGGCTCGACCATCACCCAGCAATACGTCGGCTTGGCCTACACGGGGCGCCAGCGCAACCTGCTCCGAAAGGTCCGCGAGGCCATCCTGGCCAGCCAGCTCGACCGCCAGGCCAGCAAGGACGAGATCCTCTACCGCTACCTGACCATCATCTACCTCGGCGACGGCAACTACGGCGTTGGCGCCGCCGCACAGAACTACTTCCACCTCCCGGTCAGCCAGCTCAACGCCTCGCAGTCCGCCGCCCTCGCCGGGCTCATCCCGGCCCCGACCTCACGCGCCCCGAGGGAGAACCTGGCCGGGGCTGAAGCCGCCCGCAAGGTCGTCCTCGCCAAGATGTTGCAGCAGGACTACCTCACGCCGGCGCAGTACTCCCAGGCGCTTTCGGAACGCCTCTTCCTCTCGACCAGCGGCCCGCCGCCACCCGGGGTGACGGTGGTCTATCCCCCCGACGTGGCGCAGACTCAATTTCCCGACTTCGTCGACTACGTGACCAGATGGCTCCTCGCTCACTACCCACCGGAGGTGGTCTACGCCGGTGGGCTGCGGGTGCAGACGACCCTCGACCCCAAGGTCCAAAACGCCGCTTACTCCGCCGTCAAGACCACCCTCGCCGGCACGTCGGAGCCCCTCGAGATGGCGCTCGCCTCGGTCGAGCCCCAGACCGGGTTCGTCCAGGCGATAGTCGGGGGGCGCCAGTTCGGGCAAGGGCCTTTCGCAGCCGTCAACCTGGCCCTCGGCGGCTGCGACCCGCCGCCGGCAGCGGGGACGCTCGTCTCGGTGCCGGCCAC
>JBPCRR010000148.1:0-6815 GCA_050996645.1 Acidimicrobiales bacterium
AACCCCCGCACCAGCAACCCCCGCACCAGCAAGGTCGGCCCCGTTCGCGCCATCTCCAGCCGCGTGCACGGGCAAGGCAAAAAACACGTCCGCGGGCGGCGGTCGTCGCAGCGCTATCTCGTCCAGCTCGATCCCCCGTTCCTGGAGCCGGCGGGCCGCTTCGACCACCGTCGCCGCCTGCCCGTCGGCGGGAAGGGACACGAGCCTGCGGGCGTGGTCGAGCGCCGGGTTCCCGTGGGCCAGGTCAGCCAGGCAGGTCGCGGCCTCGCTGAGACGTGACAGGTCCGACACCGCAACCTCGAGGACATCGGTACCAAGCTGGTCCTTCAGTTCGCTGCTCGTGCCTTCGGCGATCACCCTGCCGTGGTCTATCACGACTATCCGGTCGGCCAGGCGGTCCGCCTCCTCGAGGTACTGGGTGGTCAGCAGCAGGGTCGTGCCGCCCGCGACCAGGTCGGAGATGAACTGCCACAGGTCGAGGCGGGTGGCGGGGTCCAATCCGGTCGTGGGCTCGTCGAGGATCAACACCGCCGGGCGGCCGACCAGGCTGGCGCCCACGTCGAGGCGCCGGCGCATCCCTCCGGAGTACGTCCGCACCAGCCGGTCGGCGGCATCGGTCAGGCTGAGGCGCTCGAGCACCTCCTGCGCCCGCCGCCTCCGTTCGCCCTTGGGGAGGTGGTAGAGCAGGCCGACCAGCTCCAGGTTCTCGCGACCGGTGAGCATCTCGTCTACGGCGGCGAACTGACCGGCCAGCCCGATCGTCGAGCGAAGCGACACGGCGTCGCGCACAACGTCATAGCCGGCCACCGAGGCCGTGCCAGCGTCGGGGGCGAGCAACGTGGTGAGGATCCGCACGAGCGTCGTCTTGCCCGCACCGTTGGGACCGAGCAGGCCGAGGACCGTGCCCGCCTCTACCCTCAGATCGACCGAGTCGAGTGCCCGGGTGGAGCCGAAGGACTTGCTCACCCCCTGGGCGTCGATCATGTAAGTGGGCATCTGGTTGGCTCCTCGTTTACCAGTCAGCCGGGTGGTAGTCCTTCAGGAACTGACCCCACACGTGCTCGCCGCTGTTGACGCCTGAGATGATCGGGTCCACGATCCGCGCCGCCCCGTCGACTATGTCGAGGGGAGGGTGGAAGCGTTGTTCGGCAAGCTTGCGCTCGGCCAGATGAACAGGGTCCTCGTCGGTGACCCAACCGGTGTCGACGCTGTTCATGTGTATTCCGTCGGCATGGTAGTCGGCCGCGCTGGTGCGGGTCATCATGTTGAGCGCCGCCTTTGCCATGTTGGTGTGTGGGTGGCGGGTGGTCTTCCAGCGCTTGTAGAACTGGCCCTCCATCGCAGAGACGTTGACCACGTGCTTGTCGCGCCTGGGGGTCCGAAGCATCAGCTCCTTCAGCCTTGCGGTGAGCACAAAAGGCGCTATCGCGTTGACCAGATGCGCCTCCACGAGCTCCAACGTGGGCACCTCCGCAAGCCTCATCCGCCAAGAGTTGTGCTCCCGCAGGTCGACCTGTTGGAGGTCCGCATCCAGAGCGCCGGCGGGGAAGAGCTCCACCTCGCCGGCGCCCTGGGCCAACTCCGAGGTCGCCGGAGCGGGCAGCCATCGACCTCCGAGGAGCGGGCGTGCGCCCGCCGGCAGGGCCACGGTCGACAGCTGCTCCTGCTCGAGCATGTGGCGGTAGAAGGCGTCGGGCCGCCGCACCGTCTGGCACGCGTTGTTGATGATGAAGTCCAGGCCGGGCTCGGTCGCCGCGAGGTGCTCACAGAACGCCTCGACGGTTGGGGTGTGGACCAGGTCGACGCCGAATATCCTGAGCCGAGCGGACCAGGCGTCGAAGTCCCGCTCCCTCGAGTAGCGCAGCGCCGCGTCGGTCGGGAACCTCGTCGTGACGATCACCCTGGCACCGGAGCGCAGCAGCTTGATCGCTGCCTGGTAGCCGATCTTGACACGGCCGCCGGTGAGCAACGCCACCCGGCCGGTGAGGTGGGCGGTCTCGGTCCGCTTGCGCCAATTGAGCTCGGCGCACGGCGGGCAGAGCTGGTCGTAGAAGTGATGGATCCGGCTGTAGTGCTGCTTGCACACGTAACAGTGCTGAGGCTCCAGGGCTTCGCTGGGCTCCGTTGACCGAGGGCGGCGAGGTGGGGAAAGGTTCGGGGTGGTGAACACAGGCTTGGTCCTGGCCTTGCGGATCCCGGTCTCGGACAGGACGCCCTCGTCGTGGCGGAGCTGTTCAACCCTCTCCCGGCGCTTGCGCGAACGGGACTGTTGGCGGCGCTGGTCGACGTCCGGGCAGAACACATCGCCGGCCGCGTTGAGCAGGCGGATGCGGTCCGCCTCCTCCAAGCGGTAGACGAGGGCGCGATCGGCGGCCAGCTCCTCGAGCAGCTCGGTCGCTTCGTGCATCCGTGCAATCAGGTCGTCCTCGTCAATGGGTTTGGCGGGCACCCACCGAGAATGCCAGACCGGCGCCGGTAGCGGTCACGGCGTTCAGTTACGGTCCACTGTCGTATGTTGCGCGTGCACCGGGCCTCCCGTGGCGACTGGTTGGTGGCGGGATTGGCCGAGCTGCTGCGCACTCCGGTTGGAGACGATCCCTTCACCGCAGAGGTGGTGGCCGTACCCACGCGGGGCGTGGAGCGCTGGCTGACCCAGACGCTGTCCGCAACCCTCGGGACATCGCCGGGGCGGGCGGACGGGGTTTGCGCCAATGTGGAGTTCCCGTTCCCGGGGGCCATGGTTAGCGAGGCGACCACCGCCGCCGTCGGCATCAGGCCCGCAGACGACCCTTGGGCGCCACGGCGGGCAGTGTGGCCGCTGCTGGAAGTGGTGGACGCGAACCTGGGCGAGCCTTGGCTGGCGATGCTCGCCGCCCACATCGCTGGCCGGGGCGAGGATCCGGAACAGGCGCGCCGTGCGCGGCGGTTTTCGGCGGTCCGCCACCTCGCCGATCTCCTCGACCGCTACAGCGTGCACCGGCCGGCCATGGTCCGCTCGTGGTCTGAGGGCGAGGAGACCGATGGCGACGGAGCGGCGCTGCCCGAGGACCTCGCGTGGCAGGCCCGGCTGTGGCGGCAGCTGCGGGACCGACTCGGCGTGGCGAGCCCGGCGGAGCGGATGGGTCGGGCGTGTGAGCTCCTGCGCGCGAGCCCCGAGCTGGCGGACCTGCCGGAGCGCCTGTCGCTGTTCGGCTTGACCCGGCTTCCGTCCACCTACCTAGATGTGCTGGCGGCCCTGGGGGTCCACCGCGATGTCCACCTTTGGCTCCTGCACCCCTCGGCGGCGCTCTGGGATGCCCTCGCCGCCGGCCCGGCGCCGGGTCGGCTGCCGCGGCGGCGCGAGGACTCCACCGCCGACCGGGCGGCCAACCCGCTCCTTGCGAGCTGGGGCCGAGACGCCCGCGAGATGCAGCTGGTGCTGTCCGCCGGCGGGGCCGTCGCTGGAGAGTCGATTGGCGACCGCAATCACCCCGACACCCTGCTCGGACGCATCCAGGCGGACATTCGCGCCAACCAGGATCCACCGGCGACTGCTTTCCCCACCTCCCGGGAGGCTCGGCCCGTGCTGGCAGAGACGGACCGCAGCCTGCAGGTCCACTCCTGTCATGGCCAAGCTCGCCAGGTCGAGGTGCTGCGCGACGCCATCTTGCACCTCTTGGCCGGCGACCCCACGCTCGAGCCCCGTGACGTCATCGTGATGTGTCCTGACATCGACGCGTTCGCGCCGCTCATCCACGCCACGTTTGGCCCTGGGCGCGAGGTCGCCGGCGGCCGCAGCCTCCACGTGCGCCTGGCCGACCGCTCGATCCGCCAGACCAACCCCGTTTTCGCCGCACTGTCGCAGCTGCTCGCCCTGGCCGCGGGCCGGGTCAGCGCCTCGGAGATCCTCGACTTTGCCGCATCGGCTCCGGTTCGGCGCCGCTTCCGCCTAGACGACGACGACCTCGCCCGCGTGGGGCACTGGGTGCGCCAGGCTGGCGTTCGCTGGGGGCTCGACGCCACGGGTAGGGGGCGATACCAGCTCCAGCGGGTCGAGGCGGGCACCTGGAGGTCAGGCCTCGACCGGATCCTGTTGGGCGTGGCGATGGCCGAGGACGACCTGCGACTCTTCGGCGGGGTGCTACCCCTCGACGACGTGGACAGCTCCGACGTCGAGCTCGCCGGCGTTCTGGCGGAGTTGGTGGAGCGAGTGGGCACGACGGTGGCCTCGTTCGCCACGCCTTCGACACTCTCTGAATGGGTCGCGAGGATCCTCGCAGCGACCGACACCCTGATGGACGTCGCCGGCGCCGACGAGTGGCAGAGGCGCCAGCTGGGCAGCGCGCTGGAGGAGGTCCTGTCAGAAGGGAGCGCCGCGCCGGACGCTTTGTTGGCGCTCACCGAAGTGAGGGCCCTGCTCACAGACCGGCTGCGCGGCCAGCCCACCCGGGCGAACTTCCGCACTGGGCACCTCACCATGTGCACCCTGGTCCCAATGCGTTCGGTGCCCCACAGGGTGGTCTGCCTGCTAGGCCTCGACGACGGGGAGTTTCCCAGGCGCACCGCCGTCGACGGCGACGACATCTTGGAGCGAGACCCCCACGTCGGTGATCACGAGGCTCGCAGCGAGGACCGCCAGCTCCTGCTCGATGCCTTGCTGGCAGCCGGTGACCACCTGGTCATCACCTACTGCGGCCGCGACCTTCGCACCAACGCCCCGCGCCCGCCCGCCGTGCCGGTTGGCGAGCTGCTCGACGTGGTCGATCGCACGGTCATCACCGCTGAGGGCCGGCCGGCCCGCCAGCAGGTCGTGGTGCACCATCCGCTCCAGTCCTGGGACCCGCGGAACTTCACGCCCGGAGCGCTGGCGGCCGGAGAGCTGGCGGCCGGAGAGCTGGCGGCCGGAGATTCGTGGAGCTTCGACGAGGTATCCCTCGCCGGGGCGACGGCGCTAACGGGGGAGAGGACCCAGGGTGTGCTGACCGCCGCCGGATGGCTGTCGCCAAGGGTTGTCGACCCGCTCCAGCTCGAGGACCTGATCCGGTTCGTCCAGCACCCGGTCAGGGAGTTCCTGCGCCAGCGGCTCGGCGTCGCTGTTCGCGGGGACTGGCCCGAGCCAGGCGACACCATCCCCATCGACCTCGACAACCTCCAGACTTGGCAGGTCGGCGAGCGGCTCCTCCGGGCACGCCTCGACGGGGCGACGGAGGAAGCCTGCAGGGCAGCGGAGCTCAGCCGGGGCGAGGTCCCGCCCGGAGCGTTGGGCGGCAGGCTGCTCGACAAGGTCTTTCCGGTGGTGGCCGCGCTGGTGTCGGCAGCAGGGGACGGGGAGGCCTCGAGCGTCGATGTCTCGGTCGACCTGGGTGGTCGCTCGATCGCCGGCACGGTCGGCAACCTTTTCGGCCACGAGTTGCGCACCGTGACCTACTCCAGGCTGGCGCCGTCGCACCGCCTGGCCGCCTGGGTGCGCTACCTGGCCCTCACCGCGGCCTTCCCCGAGCGCGCCTGGGTGGCGCGCACCGTCGGGCGTGGAAGGAGCGACACCCGTCCCGCCACGGCCAGCGTCGGGCTCCTCTCCGAGGATCCCGACGAACGGCGCTGCGCTGCCCTCGGGGAGCTTTCCACCCTGGTGGACCTCCACGAAAGGGGGATGCGAGAGCCGCTGCCCATGCCGTGTCGGGCGTCGCACGCGTGGGCGCAAGCGACCTTCGGCGCGGGCGACCCGGCTGCCCTCGCGGCGGGCGCGTGGAACGGCGACGCTTTCGACGGTGAGCGCAGCGATTCCGCTCACCAGATGGTCTTCGGGAAGGACATCGCTTTCGAGGCGCTGCTCGCGGCGACGCCGGCGACCGACGAGGACGGGCCGGGCTGGGACACGGCGGAGCCGACCAGATTCGGCCGCCTTGCCATCCGCTTGTGGCACGGGTTGTTGTCTGCGGAGCAGGTCACGTGAGCGAGGCCACGCGTGGCGCCCCCCTCGTGGCCGCCTCACCCGTCGGCGCCGGCGACCCCGGGCCGTTGGACGTGTGTGGCCCCTTGCCGACCGGGCTGACGCTGCTGGAGGCCTCGGCGGGCACCGGCAAGACGTTCACGATCGCGTCCCTCGTAGCGCGTTACGTGGCCGCTGGGCTTCCGATAGAGGAGCTGCTGGTGGTCACCTTCACACGCCTGGCCACCGGGGAGCTGCGCTCAAGGGTGCGAGACCGGCTGGTGGAAGCTGAAGCAGCTCTGCGCCTCACGCTCACGGGCCGGCCCGCGCAGGCGGGCGGGGGGCCTGGGGGCGGTGACGATCGCCTGATGCGCTTCCTCGCCGCGGGATCGCCAGCGGAGGTGGAGGTGAGGCGGCACCGCCTCTCCGTGGCGCTGGCTGACTTCGACGCAGCGACCATCGCCACCACACACGGGTTCTGTGAGCACGTGCTCGCCGGCCTTGGCACCGCCGGCGACGTCGAGCGCGACGTGGTGTTCGAGCCGGACCCGGCCGAGTTGATCGAGGAGGTGGTCGACGACTTGTACCTGAGGAAGTTCGTCGGCGGCGCCGACGTCGCCTTCACCCGCGCCGAGGCGCTCCAGATCGCAAGGGCGGCGCTGACAAACCCCGACGCTTCGATCGAGCCGGTCGACGCGGGCGACCAGCCTGGCGCCGGCCTGCGCGCCGGACTCGCCCGCGCGGTTCGCCGAGAGGTGCGCGCACGCAAGCTGGCCACCGGAGTGTTGGGCTACGAGGACCTCCTCACCAGGTTGGCCGACACCCTCCGCTCTGCCGGCGGCGATGTGGCTTGCCGCCGGCTGCGCGACCGGTACAAGGTGGCTCTGGTCGATGAGTTCCAGGACAC
>JBPCRR010000188.1:0-2557 GCA_050996645.1 Acidimicrobiales bacterium
CCCTTACATGTACTTCCTCCGCCACCCCGAGCTGTGCGTGGTCGGGTCGTCGCCGGAGCCAATGGTTCAGCTGCAAGGCGGCCGGGTGGTCTCCCGGCCGATCGCCGGGACCCGTCGGCGGGGGCGCGACGACGACCACGACAGGAGGATGGCGGCCGAGCTGGTCGAGCACCCGAAGGAGCGCGCGGAACACGTCATGCTCGTGGACCTCGCCCGCAACGACGTGGGGAGAGTGGTGGACTATGGCACCGAGACCGTTGACGAGCTCATGACCCTCGAGCGCTACAGCCACGTCATGCACCTCACCTCGCAGGTATCCGGGCGGCTGCGAGACGGCTTGGGGCCCGTGGACGTGCTGCGCGCGACGTTCCCGGCTGGGACGGTGTCGGGAGCCCCCAAGGTCCGGGCGATGCAGATCATCGATGCGCTGGAGCCAGCCAAGCGCGGGCCCTATGCCGGCGTCGTCGGCTACTTCGACTTCTCGGGGAACCTCGACACGGCCATCGCGATCCGCACCATGCTCGTTGCGCCCGATGGCCGAGCCAGCGTCCAGGCCGGGGCGGGCATCGTCGCCGACAGCGACCCCGTGGCCGAGGACCTCGAGTGCCAGAACAAGGCTGCGGCCCTGTTGGCGGCGGTCCCCGGAGCGCGGCGGATCACCGCCGCCCGCCGCCAGGTGGCGCGCCGTGGCTGACGGCTATGCGGCCCTGCGAACTGGGGCTGCCGCGGTGTGGCTACAACGCGACTTTGTCACCGCCTCGGGGCCCGACGCCGGTGTGTTCCTACAGGGTCAGCTGAGCCAGGACGTCCTCGGGCTTCGCCAGGACCATTCCGCATGGTCGTGGGTGTTGCAGCCGACCGGCAAGGTCGACGCTCTGGTCAGGATCACCCGCAGAGCGGACGACGCCTTCGTCCTCGACACCGACCGGCGTTGGGGGGAGGCGTTGGTCGCCCGGTTGGGACGGTTTCGACTACGGAGCAAGCTGGACCTGGAGGTGGCCGACTGGGCCTGCTTGGGGTTGCGCGGGCCCGAGGTCCGGCGCCTTGCAGCCAGCCTTGGCATCACCGTCGGGGGTGATCTCGCGGCCGGCCCGCTCGCCATCGACGCGAGCTGGCCGGGTCTGCCCGGTGTGGACCTGGTCGCCCCGACGGTCGAGGTGCCTCCCGGGGTTGCGTTGGCGAGCGGCGAGGACTACGAGGCCCTTCGCATCGAGGCGGGGATCCCGCGCATGGGCGCAGAGCTCGATGAACGCACCATCCCGGCGGAGACGGGGTTGGTGCCGCTGACCGTCGACTTCAACAAGGGCTGTTACACCGGCCAGGAGCTCGTGGCGCGCATCGACTCACGTGGCTCCCGCGTCGCCCGCCACCTGCGGGTCCTCAGGATCGATGGGCCCGCCGCAGCGGGGGCCACGCTCCATCACGGCGGCCAGCTCTACCAAGGCGTCCAGCTCTACCAAGGCGGCAGGGAGGTGGGGGTGCTGACGAGCGTGGCCCGGGTGCCGGCCGGCGCGGCGGCGGTGTCATCGGGCGGGTCCGCGGAAGGCTGGGTCGGCCTCGGCTACGTGCGCAGGGCCGTCGAGCCGCCGGCCACAGTGTTGATCGGCGACGGAGGTCCCGAGGCCCGAGTGGAAGCCCTCCCAGAGGCCCAATGAGGGCGGGTGCGCGCTGGGCGAGCTTCCTGTTCGCGGCGAGCGGGTTGGCGGGCTGCGGGGGAGTCGCCGCGCTCTCTTTCCCAACCCCGCCCTCCACGACGCCAGGGCCCTCTCCGACCGTGGGTTCGACGATCGACTTGGGTGGGGTGAGCCTCCCTGGCGTGCCGGGCAGGGCGACGACGACCCTGCCCGCGATCGGTCCCGGTCAGGCAACGATCAGTGGAGCCGTGCTCGGACCCAGCGGTCCGGTACCGGGCGCGACGGTCCGTGCAGAGCGACTCGTCGGCGACGCGGTCGCGGCCACCCAGGTCACGACCGCGCCGGACGGGACGTTTGTGATCGCTCGGATTCGTGGTGGTCGTTACCGCGTGCGCGCTTGGCAATCGCCGACCCTCGCGGACATCACGCCGCAGATCTTCTTCCTCGCCGCGACCTCGACCCAGCCGCTCACCTTGCAGCTGTCGCCGTTCACCGGGGCCCAGGTGACCTCCAAAGTGGCGCCGAACCCTCCTATGGCTGGCGAGCCTGCGAACCTGGCCATCGAGGTGACGACGCCGACGGTTGGGAGCGACGGGGTCGTCCGCGCTGCGCCCCAAGCCGGCGTCAGCGTGCAGCTCACCGATGGACCGGACTGGGTGGTGAGCGGTCCCCTGACTTCGGCCACGGATCGCGCGGGGACGGCCTTGTTCGCCCTCTCGTGTCAGGCTGCCGGCCCGGCGCCCCTGTCCGTATCGGTCGGCGGCGCTGCCGCCACGGCGCGGGGGATGCCGGACTGCGCATCGCCGCCGACCACCACCGTCACCACCTTGCCGTTCGGTCCGGGCACCAGCCCGCCCACGTTCTTCCCGCCGTTCCCGAGCACGACCTGAGGCAAGCCCCGCCAGCGGCGATCAGCGTAGTGA
>JBPCRR010000247.1:0-4845 GCA_050996645.1 Acidimicrobiales bacterium
GGAGCGCTGGCCGGCGCTCCGGGACGAGCTGTTGGCCGAGCTCCGACGGACCGCGGCCCGGTTCCCGAGTGCGGTCGGCGAGATCTTCCTCCACGAGGGGTGGATCGAGGACGCGATTGCCGTCGCCGAGGCCGCGCCGTACGACTACACGCTGGTCGAGCACGTGGCGGACGCGGCCATCCAGAGCCACCCGGACTGGGTGATCCGCACGTGCCGCCAACAGGCGGAGCGGATCATGGACGCAACGCAGTCCAAGTACTACCACTATGCCGTGGCCTGGCTGGAACGGGCCCGTGCCGCCGCCCTCGCCGCTGGGCGCCAGGACGAGTGGCGGCAGTACCTCGCTGGTCTGCTCGCTCGCCATGGGCGGAAGTACTCGCTGGTCCCTCAGCTGAAGCGGCTGCTCGCGTAACCGGGTGGATCCCGGAGCACGTCGAGCCAGCCCGCGCTCAAGGAATTCCAAGGAGAGGGAATCCGCCTTCTCTCCCCTCCGGACCTTCTCGTCGGAAGTATGGTGAGATCAGCGCCCTGTCGTCGGGAGCGCCGAGCGATCGCTGGAATGCGAGGGTACGCGTAAACTGGGACCGGCCATGGCCTCATCCGCGCTCGTGCAGCGCCCCGCGGTCGCCATCGTCGCGCAGGCAGCCGGCGACCGGCTCCCGAGCTACGTCACCCGCGAGCAGGCGCGGGCGATCGTCAACGCCGCGCCAAGCACCACCCACCGCCTGCTGATCGAGACGCTGTGGCAATCCGGTGGGCGCGTCACCGAAGTCCTGCGGCTGCGCCCGTGCGATCTCGACCTCAGTGCGCCCATGCTGCACCTGGTCAACCTGAAGCAGCGCCCCCAGCGGGGCGGACACCTGCCACGCAAGGCTGTGATTGTGAGCCCCGATCTGGTCGCTGCCCTGCGGGCGCTCGCTAACGACGCGCACGTCGCGCACACCGGCCACTTCTTCCGCTCGCGGAAGAGCCAGGGCCACCCGTTGTCCTACGGCCACTGCTGGCGGCTCATCCTGCGGTACGCGATCGCTGCTGGGGTGTTCGTCGTCGGCGCCGATGGCGCGGTGCGGCCCGCCAATGGGAGAGATTTTCGGCACGGGGCGGCGGTCAACCAGGTACGGCAAGGCGTCCCGCTCAGCGAAGTCCAGCAGCAGCTCGGCCACGCCCGCATCGACACGACAACGGTGTATACGAAGCTGGCCGCGCGCGATCGCCTCGCGGTGCACGCCGGCGTGGAGTGGTAGACCACAGAGACCACCGGTTCTTGGTTCTGCGGCTGACGGTGCCGTGACCGCTTCGTGATCGCCAACCTGGGGACGGCGTCATGGTCGGTCGGTACGCTCGGCGAGCAAGCCGCTGGGATGAAACGCCGCTGGGAGACCGACGAGCTCGTTGACCACTGGACCCTGTTGCCGGCCGAGGTGGCGCTGCTGGCCAACAAGACGGGTGCTACCCGCCTGGGTTTTGGGATCTTGCTCAAGAGCTTCCAACTGGAAGCCCGCTTCCCGCAGCGCAAGCAAGACGTGCCCGGCGCCGTCGTGGTCTTTGTCGCCAAGCAGGTCGGCGTTGCCTCCGAAGAGTTCCTGCGGTACCAGTGGCGTGGCCGCACCATCGAGTACCACCGCGCCCAGATCCGTGCCGCCCTCGGCTTCCGCGAGGCTACCGAGCAGGATGAGGACGCGCTCACGGCCTGGCTCGCCGAGCGGTCGCTGATCGAAGGGCGGGATGCGGATCGGCTAAAGCTCCGGGCCTACGAGCGCTGCCGCGCAGTGGGTCTTGAGCCGCCAGCTCCCAGTCAGGTGGACCGCCTGGTCCGTTCAGCGCTCCGCAGCGCGGACGACCACTTCTGCACCGCCACGATGCAGCGTCTGCCTCCCGCCACGATCCTGGTCCCCCGACGCTGGCGACCGTCCTGACCGAGGTGGCCAAGCTCGAACGCCTGCGCGCGTTGGAGTTGCCCGACGATCTCTTCGCGCGTGTGCCGCCCAAGGTCCTCCAGGCGTACCGCCGCCGGGCGGCCGTGGAGGAGACGTACGAGCTGCGCCGGCACCCTGCCCCGGTGCGGCTCACGCTGCTGGCCGTGTTCTGCTGGCTGCGCAGCCGGGAACTCGCCGATACCCTCGTCGACGTCTTGCTGCAGCTGATCCACTACATCGGCGCCAAGGCCGAGCGGAAGGTGGAGCACGAGCTCCTGGACGAGCTACGGAGAGTTACGGGCAAGACCGGGCTGCTGCTCCGCATCGCCGAGGCCAGCGTGGACAACCCGGACGGCCTGGTCCGCGACGTGGTCTTCCCCGCCGCTGGCGGCGAGCAGACGCTGCACGACGTGGTACGCGAACTCAAGGCGCGCGGCCCGGCCTATCAGCACCACGTCTATCTCGTGATGCGCAACGCCTACCGCTCCCATTACCGGCGCGCCGTGCCACACCTGCTGCGGGCGCTCGCGTTCCGCTCGAACAACGCGGTGCACCGACCCGTCATCCGCGCGCTGGCGTTGCTGGCTCTCTACGATGGCAGCCCCCAGCGCTTCTACCGCCCCGAGGAGCCGGTGCCGGTGGACGGGGTCGTCCCGTCCGGGTGGCGCGAGCTGGTGATCGAGGTGGATAGTCGCGGCAACGACCGGATCAACCGCATCACCTCTGAGCTGTGCGTGCTCGAGCGGCTGCGCGAGAAGGTGCGCTGCAAGGAAATCTGGGTCGTCGGGGCCGACCGCTACCGCAACCCGGACGATGACCTGCCTCAGGACTTCGACGCCGAGCGCGACGCCTACTATGCGGCGCTGCGTCTGCCGTCAGACGCCGACGCGTTCATCGACGAGCTGCGGAGCCAGATGGCGGACGGACTCACGATGCTCGACCGCGGCGTGCCGACCAGCCCGAGTGTGAAGATCCTCCGGAAGAACGACGGCTGGATTCAGCTCTCACCCCTGGAGGCCCTGCCCGACCCCCCACAGCTGGACCACCTCAAGGCCGAGCTCGGCCAGCGCTGGCCGATGACGAGTTTGCTGGACATCCTCAAGGAGGCCGACCTGCGCATCGGCTTCACCGACATGTTCAAGAGCCCCACC
Organism: Acidimicrobiales bacterium; assembly: GCA_050996645.1. Lineage (GTDB taxonomy): Bacteria > Actinomycetota > Acidimicrobiia > Acidimicrobiales > Palsa-688 > JBPCRR01. Next base: position 3,068 of record JBPCRR010000247.1, read on the forward strand.
GCGTGGGAGGTGCTGGATCGCCGTGCGCTGCGGAAGCGGCTGCTCCTGTGCCTGTACGGCCTGGGCACCAACGCCGGTCTCAAGCGCATGAGCGGCGGCCAGCAGGGCGAAAGCTACAAGGACCTGCTGTACGTCCGCCGTCGCTTCATCGGCAAGGAGCACCTCCGCACCGCGCTCTCTCAGGTGGCCAACGCCACCTTCCGCGCTCGGGCGTCGCACATCTGGGGCGAGGCGACGACAGCCTGCGCGTCCGACAGCAAGAAGTTCTCCGCCTGGGACCAGAACCTGCTGACAGAATGGCACGTGCGGTACCGCGGGCCTGGAATCATGATCTATTGGCACGTCGACAAGAAGGCCTGCTGCATCTACTCCCAGGTCAAGAGCTGTTCATCGTCGGAAGTGGCAGCCATGATCGAGGGGGTCCTGCGCCACTGCACCGAGATGGCCGTCGACAAGAACTACGTCGATAGCCACGGCCAAAGCGAAATTGGGTTCGCTTTTTCGAAACTTCTCGGGTTTGAGCTCCTCCCGCGGCTGAAGGCGATCCATGCTCAGAAGCTGTACCGGCCGGAGGTGGGTGATCCCGACGCCTACCCCCACTTGCAGCCGGTCCTGACACGATCCATCAACTGGGATCTCATTCGCCGCCAGTACGATGAGATGGTCAAGTACGCCACCGCGCTGCGGCTGGGCACAGCCGAAACCGAGGCCATCCTGCGCCGATTCACACGGAACAATGTGCAGCACCCCACGTACCGAGCACTGGCCGAGTTGGGCAAGGCGCTCAAGACGATCTTCTTGTGCCGCTACCTGTCGTCAGAAACACTCAGGCGCGAGATCCATGAGGGATTACAAGTAGTAGAGAACTGGAACAACACCAACGACTTCATCTTCTACGGCAAGGGCGGCGAGATAGCGACCAACCGGGCCGAGGACCAGGAGCTTGCCGCTTTGAGCTTACACCTGCTCCAGGCGTGTCTGGTCTTCGTGAACGTCCTGATGCTGCAACAGATCCTCACCGAACCGCCGTGGGCCGGACGCATGACACCCGACGATTACCGTGGTCTGACGCCGCTGGTGTTCACCCACGTGACGCCCTACGGCCGCTTCGAGCTCAACCTGGACACCCGCATCCCCATCGAGTCCGCGGCCTAGCCCTACCTCCCCCACCACCCGTCCGCCCGCTACTTTGCGGCTGGCCGTAGCAATGTTGGGTCTACCCCATGCAGGGACGGTTCGTTGAGCACAAGCGGCAGCTTGGCGTGGACACACTGGTCACTTCTCCCGAGACAGTCATCCGCTCCGCCGAACGACGTCAGCGCCAGTAAAGTCGGGGCCGCTTATGAATGAGTTCACCCTGGTACTTGGCCCCTCAACACCGGTCACCGCCGCGACGACCCGCCAGATAGCAGTTGACCAGCAGCTGATCGACCTCTGGCTCCACGGCCGCTCGCCGCACACCCAGCGCGCCTATCGCGCCGATGTCGCCCGTTTCCTGGCCTTCGTGGCCACGCCACTTCCCACCGTCACCCTCGGCGATCTCCAGGCTTTCGCCGACGCGCTCGCGCAGCAGGCCTTTGCGCCCAGCTCGCGCGTGCGAACCCTCGCCGCGATCAAGGCGCTGCTCGCCTTCGGCCAGCGCACCGGCTACCTGCCCCTCAACGTCGGCGCCGCCCTCAAGCTGCCGCCCAAGAAGGACAGGCTCGCCGAGCGCATCCTGTCCGAGACCCAGGTCCACCGCCTCCTCGCCCTGGAGCCCAGCAAGCGCAACCAGGCGC
>JBPCRR010000068.1:0-12281 GCA_050996645.1 Acidimicrobiales bacterium
GCGGGCCGGGGTAGGGCCCAACGCGGGCGACGGGGGCCACGCCGCCCACACCCACACCTGGCAGCGCTACACCTCGGTCGGCGCCGGCCCCACCGAGGTGCAGAAGAACATCATCGCCGACAAGGCCATCCAGCTCCCCCGGCGCTGAGATAAGGAACGGGGATCATGCAGATCGAAGGCACCCGGGCCCTCGTCACCGGGGCGTCGTCGGGGATCGGCGCCGCGACCGTCCGCCTCCTCGCCAGCCGCGGGGTGACCGTGGGACTGGTCGGTCGGCGTGCCGACAAGCTCGCGGCGGTCCTCGACGACTGCGTGAAACACGCCCCGAGATCCAGGATGTGAGTGGCAGACCTCGGCGACCTCGGAGCCGCAGAGGCGGTCGCGGAGGAGGCGTGGGAGGCCTTCGGCGGCCTGGAGATCCTCGTCAACAACGCCGCGATCCCCAAGGTGCGAGCCGCAGTGGACCTGACCCCCGCGGAGGTGGAGGAGGCCATGAGGGTCAACTTCTTCTCGCCCGTCCGCATGACCCTCCGACTGCTGCCCCGCTTCCTCGCCCAAGGTGCTGGCACGGTGGTCAACGTCGCCAGCATGGGCGGGCGGGTCGGCGTCCCCCACGAGGCCGCGTACTGCGCCAGCAAGTTCGCACTCTGCGGTTGGAGCGAGTCGCTGGCCATCGACCTGCACGACACACCGGTGATGATTCGCCTGATACAGCCGGGACCGATAGCCACCGACATCTGGGATCGGCCCGGCCAACCGCGCGCGGTGTACGACGGGCCGAAGTGGCCCGCAGACGAGGTCGCGGCCGGGATCGTCGCAGCTCTGGGCGACGACCACTTCGAGCACTACCTGCCCGACCTAGAAGCGGTGGTGATCGACAAGACCAACGACATCGACAACTACCTGGCCGGCGCGGCCACGATGCTTCATGAGGGCGAGGGTTCATGAAGGCACTGGTTTTCGGCGTCGACCCCGAGCCTTGGGATCCTCCGCCGGGAAGCGATGACAACCCGTTGCTCAAGAGCTTCTCCCAGACGCCCATGGCGCTGATGGAGCTGCCCGACGCGCGCCCCCTCCGACCCGACTGGGTGGTGACCCGACCCCGCCTGGTCGGCATCTGCGGCTCGGACTCCAAGCAGGCGTTGATGGACTTCGGCGAGGAGGACCTCGACAACGCCATGGTCGGGTTCTGCTCGTTCCCCCAGGTGATGGGCCACGAGGTCGTGGCAGATGTCGTCGAGCTGGGGCCCGAGGCCAAGGGCGTCGAGGTCGGCCAGCGCATGGTGCTCAACCCGTGGCTGTCGTGTGTTCCCCGCGGGGTGACCCCCGTCTGCCCGGCCTGCGAGGCCGGTGACTTCAGCCTGTGCCACAGCTTCAAGGTCGGCCCGATCAGCGCCGGCATCCACACCGGCGTGTCGGCCGACGCGACCGGCGGCTACGCCGAGCTCATGCCCGCCCACCCCGCGATGCTGTTCCCGGTCCCCGAGGGCCTGAGCGACGAGGAGGCGATCCTCGCCGACCCCTTCGCCGTGTCCCTGCACGCGGTGACCCGACACCCGCCGGCGCCTGGGGGAAAGGTGATCGTCTACGGCGCCGGCTCCCTGGGCACGATGACCCTCGCAATCCTTCGCACCTTCTATCCCGATGCGGAAGTGGCGGTCATCGCACGCTTCGAGGCCCAGGCGGCCCTCGCGAGGTCCCTCGGTGCGTCCGTCGTCCTCGGCTCCGACGACCGCGCCCAGATAGTCGAGGAGCTGGCACGCTGGTCCGGCGGGGTGCTCGTGACGGGCACGGCCGGCCTGCCGATGTGCCACCCCGGCGGGGTGGACATCGTCTACGACACGGTGGGCAAGCCCGAGACCCTCGAAGTGGGGGTCCGGCTGCTCAAGGCGAGGGCGACCCTGGTAAAGACCGGGTTCCACGGCCCGGGGCGCTGGGAGTGGAGCCCCCTGTATTTCAAGGAGATCGCCTGGGTGGGCTCCAACGCCTTCGGCATCGAGGAGCTGGACGGGCGCCGGCAGCACGGCATCGCCCACTACTTGGACCTGGCCAGCGCCGGCCGGGTCGACCTGCGGGCGATGCTGACCCACACGTTCCGCTTGGAGCAGTGGCGGGAGGCGTTCACCACGATCGCCACGCAAGGCGACACCGGCGCCATCAAGGTGGCGATCGACCACCGCTGAACGGGCAGGGGCGGGCCGCCCGAAAGGCTCAGGCCAGCCGCTCGATCACCGTGCAGTTGGCCTGCCCGCCGCCTTCGCACATGGTCTGCAGGCCATAGCGGCCGCCGGTGGCTTCCAGGTGGTTGAGCAGCGTGGCCGTCATCCTCACGCCGCTGGCGCCCAGGGGATGGCCGATGGCTATCGCCCCGCCGCGGGGGTTGAGCACCGCGGGGTCCGGCTCGAACTCGCGCGCCCAGCGCAGCACGATCGCGGCGAAAGCCTCGTTGCACTCGATGGCGTCGAACTCGCCGATCTTCATGCCGCTGCGCTCGAGGAGGCGGCGGGTCACCCGGTTGGGGGCGGACAGCACGAGCACCGGGTCCTCTGCGCCGACCGCGAAATGGACCAGGCGAGCGCGCACCGAAAGCCCCAGCCTCTCGGCGGTGTCGCGGTCTGCGATGAGCATGGCCGCCGCCCCGTCGGTGGTCTGGGAGGAGTTGCCGGCGGTGATGTCGCGCGCTGTCTCGGGCTCCCACGACTGTGCTGGCGGAAGGGCAGCGAGCGCCTCCATCGTGGCGTCGTAGCGGATCCCCTCGTCGGCGGTGACCTCCTCGCCGGTAGGCGTGCCGTCCTCGCCGAGCACGGGCACCGGCAGGATCTCGCGAGCGAAGTGGCCGCTGCGGGTCGCCTCCGCCGCGCGGCGGTGGCTCTCGAGGGAGTAAGCGTCCATGTCCTCGCGGGTGACCCCGGCCTCGTCGGCGAGGACCTGGGCGACGCGGAACTGCGCCCAGAGCCGGTTGTCGATCGCCTTCATGAACGACGGCGAGAACGGCCCCGTTCCCCCCTTCGCGTTCGAGGCCATCGGGGCGCGGCTCATGGACTCCACCCCACACGCGACCACCAGGTCGTACATCCCGCTCATCACGCTGGCCGCGGCGAAGTGCATCGCCTGTTGTGACGAGCCGCACTGGCGGTCCACGCTGGTCGCCGACAGGGTCCAAGGCAGGCCCCCGGCTATGACGGCGTTGCGCCCGATGTTGCAGCCCTGTTCGCCGGACTGCGTGACGCAGCCGCATATGACGTCGTCGAGGCGCTCGGGGTCGACGCCGGTGCGGCCGACCAGATGACGCAGGGTGTAGCCGAGCAGGTCACTCGGGTGCCATCCCGACAACGCACCCTTGCGCTTGCCGAACGCGGTGCGCACCACGTCGACGATCACCGCTTCGCGAGCCGCCATCAGCTCCTCCTCAATTGCCTGCTCCTCCGTTGCCTGACATGCACGTCAGGGTCAGGTTAGGCGGTTGACCCCACCGTCGGTGGGGCGCAGACGCACTGTCGCGCCCACCCACTCCTCCTCCTCGGCGACGCCGAGCAGGCCCGGCTCGTCGAAGCGGGCGTACGCCCTAGCCCCGTCGGGAAGGTCGCAGATCGCGAGCCCCCACTCCGGGGTCCCAGAGCGGTCGTGCACTACCGAGTAGGCGGCCACGGCCGCTGGCCCCTCGTACAAGTCGCGCACGGTCAAAGCCGCCGCCACCGACCCGGCAGCTGGAGGCGCGTTCACAACTTCTGGCCAGTTCGCCGGCGCCTCGGTGCTGTAGAGGTCGTAGGCGTGCTTGGTCATGTGCATGCCCACCCCGCTCACCAGGCCGAAGCTGCCGGGGCCGGCGCGCAGGCGCTCCACCATGGTTGCGGTGCTGTGCAGCATGTAGCCGCTGCCGGGCCCGCCGAAGAAGGGCAGCCCGCCGGTCACCGTAAGGCCGCGGCTGTCGTCGGTGGCCAGGCCCAGCGCGTCGCAGGCGAGGTCGAGGCTGCTGGCGAAGCAGCTGTAGAGGTCCAGGTGCGCCACGTCGTCGGTCCCGATGCCCGCCGCCTCGAACGCCGCCTTGGACGCCACGCGCATAGCCGGCGACGCCCACATCGGGTCGTGCTCCGCCACGTAGGTCGCGTCGTTGGCCTCGCCCCAGCCGCGCAGGTAGACCCGCCGCTCGGCCGGCACCCCGAGGTCATCAGCTGCCTGGTGGCTCGCCACCACCAGCGCCGCCGCCATGTCGACATCCATCATCGCCACCATCGTCTTGGTGTAGGGGTATCCGACCAAGCGGTTCGAAGGGGTCGGCTCGATCAGCTCTTCGGCGCTGCGCCGGGTGCGAAACCAGGCGTGAGGGTTGGCCTCGGCGACCTCTGTCATCGGCGCCATCAGCTCGCCGAGCGCCAGGCGGTAAGCCGCCGGCTCGACCCCGAGGTGAGCGCGACGCGCGACATCGAAGACCGCGAATGTCAGCCACGCCTGGAACACGCCGTGCGCCACCTCGGCGGGGTGGAACGGCGCCTCGAAGGGGAATGGCTTGCGCTCGGGGTCACGGTGCGACCACGCCAGGCGCTCGCCGGCCTTCTTGGCCTGGCGCAAGGTTTCCAACGCCTCTGCGCCGGCGATGACCGCCACGTCGCAGTCGCCGTCGGCGATGGCGCGCGCCGCACGGGTCACCAGGACGTGGGGGGTGGTGCCGCCTATCCCCGAGTACAGGCGGTCCTTGGCAGCGATGCCGAGGCGGTCGGCCAGACGGCCGGCCGGGTCGTCGTAGGGCCAGCTCTGGCAGTACAGCACGGCCAAGCTTCCGGCGGCGTGGAGGACCCGGTCGGGCGTCACCCCGGTATCGGCCGCCGCCGCCCGCACCACTTCCTCCCAGAGCACCAACGGCTCGGGCGCCGGCCCCTGTCCGGGGTGGACGGTTCGCTGGGCCACCCCGATGATGCAGGCGGCGCGGGGGTCTACGACACCGCCGCGGGCGCCACTCGCGTCGGCGCCGACAGTCCCTGCGTCGCTCAACGGCCTTGCCACTCCGGCTTGCGCTTGGCGGCGAACGCCGCGGGTCCCTCCTTGGCGTCCTCGCTCGAGAAGACCTTGGTGGCTAGCTCGCTCTCGATGCGGTAGGCCTCCTTCAGGTCCACTCCCATGCCGCGCACCACGCTCTCCTTGGTGGCCTGCACCGCCAGCGGCGCGTTGGCGGTGATGCGCGCCGCCCACTCGCGGGCCCGTTCGAGCAGGTCGGCCTCCTCGACGATCTCGTTGAGCAGCCCCAGCTGCATTGCACGCTCGGCCGGGAAGGCCTCCGCCGTGAGGAGGAACTCCATCGCGGCGGGGTAGGTGAGCTGGCGGGGAAGGCGGGCGGTGGTGCCCCCGCCGGCGAAGAGGCCCCGCTTGGGCTCCATGACGCCGAACCGGGCGTTGACGGTAGCCACCCGGATGTCGACCCCGCCGAGCATCTCCATGCCACCGGCGACGCAGGGACCGTTGACCGCGGCGATGATCGGCTTGTAGACCGACAGGCTTCGCAGCACCGCATCGGTTCCGTCTCGCAGCTTGCAGCCGTCCACCTCGGTCACCTCGCCGGCCGCGATCTGCTTCTGCAGCGCGGTGATCTGGGGTATGTAGGTCTTCAGGTCAGCGCCGGACATGAAGTTGCGCTCCACCCCGGTGATGATGGCCACCCACGCCTCCTCCTCGTCGCGGAAGCGCCGCCAGGCGCCCGCCAGGTCGCGGAAGTGGTACATGTCGAGCGCGTTTCGGGTCTCAGGGCGGTCGATGGTGATGAGCGCGACGTGGTCGGCGCCCAGCTCGTAGTGGACGGCCATCTTCGCTACATCGGGTTCTGGCGGAGGTACTCGTAGATGGAAGCGAACCCCTGGTTGACCGCGTCGGGCAGAGGGCGGGGCTCGCCCAGGGCCGCCGCTCCCCACACGATGTGGGCGCTCCGCTCCACGAGGGCGGTGATGTGCAGGGCGGTCGCCGGCGTGGGCCCCACTGCGACCATCCCGTGGTTGGCGATCAGCGCCGCTCCCCTGCCCTCCAGCGCCTTGACCGCCTGCGCGCCGACGTCCGCCGTGCCGCTCGCCGCGTAGTCCGTGCAACGCACCTCCCCGCCCACGAATATCGAGAACTCGTCGATGCACGCCGGGATCGCGCGATGGGTCACGGCGAACATCGTCGCGTGGACCGGGTGCGAGTGGATAACCGATCCGATGTCCTCGAAGCCCTGGTAACACGCCAGGTGAAGCAGCTTCTCCGACGACGCGGAACGGCCTGACTTTGCAGAGGTGGCCTCCCCCGACTCCGCGTCGATCACAACGAGGTCCTCGAGGGTCATGTCTGCGTAGTCGACCGATGAAGGGGTGATCACGATGGTGCCGTCGGCCTGGCGGGCCGAGATGTTGCCGGCGGTGCCCTCGACCAGTCCCTTGCGAAGCATGTCCTTAGCGGCAGCCAGGACCGCTTGGGGTGCGTCGTCGACGTGTCTCAACTCCGGTCCCAATTCATTTCAGTACCTCCGGGTTGACGATGTTTGCAGGCGGGCGGCCGGCGAGGAGGGCCTCGAGGTCGTCGGCGACCATCGTGGCCTGGCGGCACTCGGTGTCCCAGGTTGCGCCGCCGATGTGAGGGGTCAGGAGCACGTTGTCCATGGCGACCAGAGGGTGGTCGCTCGCGAGGTGCTCGCCGGCGAAGTGGTCCAAGGCGGCGCCCCCGAGGTGGCCGCTCTGCAGGGACGCGACCAGCGCGTCGGTGTCGTGCAGCTGCGCCCGAGCGGCGTTCAGGTAGAGCGCGCCCGGCTTCATGGTGGCGAACTGGGCCGCGCCGATCAGCCCGGTCGTGTCCGGGGTGACCGGGGCGTGCATCGACACCACGTCCGAGCGCTCCAGCAGCTCCTCCAGCGAGCACTTGGCCGCGTCGTTGTAGGGGTCGTGCGCGATGACCGTCATGCCGAGGCCCTCGAGGCGCCAGGCCAGCGCCGCGCCGACCGAGCCCAAGCCCACCAATCCGGCGGTCCGCCCTGCGAGCTCCCAGGCCCTGAAGCGCTGGTAGGGAATGGTCCCGTCCCGGTAGACCTCGCCTGCGCGCACGTCCGCGTCGGCGGCCAGCACCCGGCGGTCGAGGGCGAACAGCAGCGCTATGGCGAGCTCGGCGACAGCGGCGGCGTTGCGGCCGGGGCAGCGCAGGACTGGCACGCCGGCAGCGGTCGCAGCGGCGACGTCCACGTTGACGGGATCGGCGCGGGTGGCCGCGACCGCTCTCAATGGTTGTGAAAGGACCGCCTCGCCCACAAGGTCTGCTTCCACCACCACCACGTCGGCGCCTTCGGCCACGATCCGGTCGCGCAGTTGGGCGTCGGAGTACATCCGCAGCGGGTGCTGGTCGATCCACGGGTCGTAGACCACGTCGGCGAGCAGGACGAGCCGCTCGAAGCCCTCGCCGCGCAGCGGCGCAGTCACGAGCGCGCGTGGCCGGCCGCTGGAATCCACCCCGACATCTTGGCGTACTGTGACGCTCGTGTCATATTCATCCCGCGCGGTGAGAGGCGGGGCGCGTTGAGCGCGCAAGGCGTGGTGACGGTCGGCCTCGACATCGGGACCACCTCGATCAAGGGGGTCGCAGTCGACGACGACGGCGCGGTGGTCGCCCGCTCCCGCATCCCCCACCGCCTGCAGGTTCCGAGCGCCGATCGCATGGAGCACGACGCGAACCAGGCTTGGCGCCGCGGGCCACTCCGGGCCCTGGCGGCCCTCGGCGACGTCAAGGCGCGCGCGGTGGTCGTCGCAGCGATGGCTCCGTCCCTGACCGCCGTCGATGGCCGGGGGCGCGCCCTCACTCCCGGCCTCCTCTACGGTGACGGTCGCGGCCGGGGGCGCCGGGCCACCCCTTCGGTGGGTTCGGCGCCGGGAGAGGCGCCCGGTCCAGGTGGGGAGGGCGAGCTCGTGGAGTTCCTCCGCTGGACCGCCGGCGAGGCACCCGGTGCGGCGGCGTACTGGCCGGCGGCGGCGGTGGCCAACCGGGCCCTTGGCGGCGAGCCAGTGATCGACCTGGGCGTGGCGTTCACCGCGCTGCCGCTGTTCGGCGACCAGGGTTGGGATGCTGCGATCTGCGAATCCTGCGGGGCGAGTCCCGAGCAGCTGCCGACGGTGGCCATGCCCGGGGAGCCGGCCGGGCGCGTCGGCAGCGCCGGCCCAGTGCTCGGCGCGGGCACCGTTGACGTGTGGTGTGAGCAGCTCGTCGCCGGCGCCGACGAGCCCGGCGACGTCCACGTCATCTGTGGGACGACGCTGCTCATCTGGGCAGTGACCGATACGAGCGCGGAGGCGCCCGGGCTCTGGACGGTCCCCCACGGCGTGGAGGGCCGCCACCTGGTGGGCGGCGCCAGCAACGCGGGCGGGCTCTTCCTCGACTGGGCCGGCCGCCTCGCCGGTCGCCCCGGCGCCAAGGAGCGCCTGGACCCGGCGGCGGTGCCAATCTGGTGTCCCTTCCCCCGCGGCGAGCGGACGCCGTACCACGACCCCGATCGGAGGGCATCCCTCCACGACCTGGACCTGACCCACGGTCCCGCAGCGCTTCAGCGCGCGGCGTGGGAAGCGGCGGGATTCGTCGTGCGCCACCACCTGGAGCTCGCCGGGGCGGTGCCGAAGCGGCTGGTCGCCACCGCCGGCGGCACGCGCGTCGAGGGTTGGATGCAGGCGCTGGCAGACACCACCGGCGTCGAGGTCCACGTCGCCGCGGAGCCAGAGGGAGCCGCCCGCGGCGCTGCGTTCATCGCCCGGGTCGCCGCCGGGGTCGAGACTGACCTCCGCGACGCGTCGCGTTGGGCGCGCACCGTCCGCGTGATGGAGCCCGACGCGCGCTGGGTGGCGGGCTGCGCCGAGCGTTACGCGCGTTTCGTCGAGCTGTCCGGCTCCCCCGGGCAACTGAGATAGCGAGGGAGCCGGCTCAGTGGGCATAGCCATAACCGAGGAGCACCAGGCACTCGCCGCCGCCGCCCGACGGTTCCTCGAGAGCCGTTGCCCACCCGAGGTGGCGCGCGAGCCCCTCGACGCCGAGGATGAGGCCATCCCGGCGTTCTGGCCAGAGCTGGCGTCGCTCGGCTGGCTGGGCCTGGCCGTTCCCGAAGTCGACGGCGGCCAGGGCTTCGGGCTCTCGGAGCTGGCGGTGGTCATAGAGGAGCTGGGCTACGCAGCCGTCCCCGGCCCGTTCCTGCCCACCGCTTTGGCCGTGGCCCTGATCTCGAGGGGGGGAACGGGCGCCCTGCGCTCCGAGGTGCTGGCGCCGCTGGTGGCGGGCACGGCCACGGCGGCCGTCGCGCTTCCGGCGGCGACCGCCCTGTCCTGCTCGCCGCCCGACGTCGCCGGCGTTGTCACGGTGTCGGGCACGTCTCGCCCGGTGCTCGGTTCGGCGCTGGCCGACTGGCTGGTGCTCCCCGCCGGCGAAGGCGAGGCCCAGAGGTGGTGCGTCCTGCCGGCGTGCGACCTATCGGTGACCGAGCTGGCCAGCCTGGATCCCACGAGGAGGTCAGGGTCGGTAGCGGTCGAGGGGTTGAGCGTGCCATCGAGCCGGCAGCTCAGGGTGTCGCGGCGCAGCGGCGACAAGGTCGTCATGGCGCTGGTCGCCGCCGAGTGCGCCGGGGGCGCCGCGTGGTGCGTCGAAACCGCTTCGGAATACGCCAAGGTCCGGGAGCAGTTCGGCCGGCCGATAGGCCAGTTCCAAGCCGTCAAGCACCGCTGCGCCGACATGCTCGTCGCGCTGGAACAGGCGAGGGCTGTGGCTTGGGACGCGCTGGACGCCTTGGACCACCTAGAGCGCAATGACGCAGGCGGTGGCTCGCTCTCGGTCGCCGTGGCGGCTGCGGTGGCCCCCGACTGCTTCCTGCGGGTGGCCAAGGATTGCATCCAGGTCCTCGGCGGGCTCGGCTTCACGTGGGAGCACGACGCCCACCGCTACCTCCGCAGGGCGATCACCGCCCGCCAGCTGAGCGGCGGCTCCGAGAGCTGGCTCGACCGGGTGGCGGGGTTGGCCCTCGGCGGCGCTCGTCGCGAGCTCAGCGTCGACCTGCCGGCTGATAGCGACTCGCTTCGCGGCGAGATCCGCGCGGAGGTCGAGGCGATCGCGTCCAAGCCGCGCCCCGAGCGTCGCAGGGCCCTGGCGGAAGCAGGCTTGTTCGCCCCTCACTGGCCCGAGCCGTGGGGGCGCGACGCCGGCGCTGTCGAGCAGTTGGTCACCGACGAGGAGCTGCGCCGGGCCGGCCTCCGGCGCGCGAACCTGGCCGTCGGCGCGTGGGCGGCGCCGACCATCGTGGCTCACGGAACCCCCGAGCAACAGCAGCGCTGGGTGGGCCCCACCCTCCTCGGTGAGATCCGCTGGTGCCAGCTGTTCAGCGAACCCGGGGCTGGATCCGACCTGGCCGCCTTGTCGACCCGTGCGGTCCGCACCGACGGCGGCTGGCTACTGACCGGCCAGAAGGTCTGGACTTCGCTGGCAGCCGAGGCGGACTGGGGGATATGCCTCGCGCGAAGCGACCCCTCGGCGCCAAAGCACCTCGGCATCACTTACTTCGTGGTGGACATGCGCCGGCCGGGCATCGAGGTGCGGCCCCTCCGCGAGCTGACCGGCCACGCCATGTTCAACGAGGTGTTCCTGACCGAGGTCTTCGTCCCCGATGACTGCGTCATCGGCAAGGTCAACGGCGGGTGGCCGCTCGCGCGCACCACCTTGGCCAACGAGCGCGTCGCCATGGGTTCGGGCGCCTCGTTCGGAGGCGGGACTGAGGGCCTCCTCGCGTTGGTCGCGGAGCGCGGCAGAGCCGAGGACCCTGTGACCCGTCAGCGCGTCGGCGCTGTGGTCGCGGAGTCCCACGCGGTCGCCCTGCTCGGGCTTCGCTCCACGCACCGAGCCGTCGCCGGCGCCAGCCCGGGGCCCGAGGCCAGCGTGCGCAAGTTGCTCTCGGCCGAGCACGACCAGCGGACCCAGGAGCTGGGCCTCGAGCTGCTCGGCGCGGAAGGGGCCACCGCGGAGGGGGCGGCCGACCAGTGGAGCTACGGCTTCCTCGCGAACCGCTGCCTCACGATCGCGGGCGGCACCAGTGAGGTGCAGCGAAACGTGATAGCCGAGCGCCTGCTCGGGCTGCCCCGCGACCCCTAAAGACCAGGCCCAACCCCACCCGGTGCCTCAGCGCCCGGGACCGGTGGGCACGGTGTAGGTGTCACGCCCCGAGCGGAGCAACTGGCCCGGGGTCGCCCCGAGGATGCGGCCCGATTCGACAACCGGGACGCCGTTGACGATCACGTGCTCGAATCCCGACGCCTCGGCGTACAGCCGGGAGGTGCCCCCGGGGAGGTCGTCCACCGTTCGCTCCGGCCCCGGCGCCACCGTGTCGGGGTCGAACAGCACCATGTCGGCCCGCCACCCCGGAGCGAGCCTGCCGCGCTCTACTAGGCCGTACAGGCGCGCGGGGACATCGCTCAGCTGGCGCACAGCCTGCTCCCAGGTCACCGTTTTGTGCTCGCGCACGCTCGCCAGCAGCGCCGAGCTGTAGACCGCGCCGCACATCATGTCGAGGTGCGCGCCCGCATCGCTGCCGCCCACCACGGCGCGGGGGTCGAGCCACACCGACGCCCGCAGCTGCCAGTCCTCCGGGGTGGGAGCCGGCATTGGAGGCCGTAGCCCCGTCCGCAGCCCGTCTTCGACCACTATGTCGAGCAAAGTCTCAAACGGGTCCTGCTCGCGCCGCTTGGCCACGTGGCCGACGGTGGACCCCTGCACACAGGAGTTTCTTGGCGAGAATGTCTCCTCGATGACGAGGCGGTGCCAAGCCGCGAGATGGCGCAGCACGCCGGCCTCGGGTGCTTGCGCCCCCGCAGCCAGGCGCGCCCGCACGCCAGGGTCGGCGAGTGCGACGAGGCGTTCGGGCACCGGCAGCGAGAACACCTCGGACCACCCGGGCAGGCCCGCCAACACCGTCCCGGTCAGGAACGAAAGCCGGATCCCCATGCTGTGGGGCAGGGTCAACGCCACCACCCGCGCGCCGCGCTCGGCTGCCTTAGTGGACGCCTCCAGCTGGCCGAGGTGCCCCGTGGGGTTGAGCGCCGACACCGCGAGTACGTTCCAGTTGACTGGCCTCCTGGCGGCCAGGGAGAGGTCGCCCATCAGCTCGGTTTCCTCGTCGGTGAAGCCGTTGAGGCAGCCGGGCAGGATCGCCTCGAGCGTTGTCCCGGGATGGCCCCGGACTGCCGCCGCCAGCTCCAGGAGCTCGGCGCGGTCAGCTGCCCGAGATGGCACCGCTGAGCCGTCCCCGTCCTGATGGG
>JBPCRR010000262.1:0-13036 GCA_050996645.1 Acidimicrobiales bacterium
TCTGCCACTCCGAGCTCCTCTCCGCTCGGTCCTTCCGCCGGGCGGAGGGGGAGAGGGCGCACGGCGAGATCCTCGTTGCCACGAGGCGCCTGGTCCGGATAGTGGAGATGCTCGAATTTTTCGCGTCGGCTGGCGCAGGCCGGTCTGTGCTCTCCGCCAAGGACCTCGACCTGGGTGAGCTCGCCCGAACCGTGGTCAAGTCCTGGTCCACGCGCGTGCCACCGGGACACCGCCTGAGCACCCGCGTCAGCCGAGGCCTCCCGGTGGTGAGAGGCGACCGGCGCTGGCTCAGCGCCGCCCTCGAGGAGCTAATCGACAACGCGGTGAAGTTCTCGCCCGCAGGGGGGTCGGTGGAAGTCACGGTCGGCGCGGCACAAGGTCCCTCTGGGGTAGCGGGCGTGGAGGTGGCTGTCGCCGACCGAGGCCACGGCTTGGGCGACGACCAGGTCGCTGCCCTCCTCGGCGAGTTCGCCCAAGCCGATGGCTCCGATACCCGCCGGTTCGGGGGCCTCGGTCTCGGGTTGACATTGGTGCAACGGGTCGCAGAGGGCCACGGCGGGACGGTGACCCACACGTCGGGCCGCCGGCGGGGATCGCGCTTCGGCATCTGGGTCCCCGTGCCGGGGTCGGCGCGGTCGCGCCGCCCAGCCAGGCGCTGACGAGCCGGGGCATCACTCACCACGCCGGCACCTGGTTCTACATTTGAGCAGCATGGTTTCTGACCGCCCGAACCGTGGCAACCCGATCCGACCGGTCTCGGCGAACGCCATAGCACACCGGGGCTTCAGCTCCTCGTTCCGGGGCTTTGATCCGGTGGAGGTGAGGGAGTTCCTAGGCCAGGTGGCCACCGAGGTGGACGCGCTGCAGCGCCGGGTGGCCGAGCTGGAGACGGCGCTGGCCGAGCAGGCAACGATGGCTGCCGCGGCGGCGGACCAGCCGGTCGAGCAGGTCCGCCCGCAACCCCTCAGTGCAGAGGAACTCATGGCCCAGGTCGGCGAGCAGACCGCCACGGTGCTGCGGTCCGCGCACGCGGCAGCGGCGGACATCACCGCTCGCGCCGAGAGCGAGGCGGCGGCCGCCCTCGAGCAGGCCAACAGCCGGGCCGCGCATATCCTCGACGAAGCTCAGGCCAGGAGCGCGCAGGTCCTCGCCGAGGCCGAGCCCATCGCTGCGAGGATCCGCGAGGAGGCCGAGACCGGGGCCGCCAGGCTGCGCGAGGGCGCCGAACGCGAGGTCGAGGGCCTACTCGCGCGGGCGCGCGAGCAAGCAGAGTCGATCCGCAACCAGGCCGAGCAGGAGCGGCGGCTCACGGTCGAGGGCGCGCAGTCGGTTCGGGAGAAGATCCTTTCCGACCTCTCGCGGCGCCGGCGCGTCGCTACGGTGCAGATCGAGCAGTTGCGAGCCGGCCGGGAACGCCTGCTCGAGTCCTACGGAGTCGTGCGCCGCACCCTCGAGGAGGTCGCCGACGAGCTGCAGCGGGCGGATGCCGAGGCTCGTCTTGCTGCAGACGAGGTCGGGCGCCGATTCGAGCAGGCCGACGGGGATGCGGCCCACCCGCTCGACCAGGTGGCGCAGGAGCAGCCGGCCGACGAGCACCCGGAGCAGGAGCAGCCAGCCGACGAGCAGCCGATGGCCTACGAGCAGCCCGCGGACGAGCAGCCACTGGCGTATGAGCAGCCGATCAGTGGCACGGCGGAGCTGGGCCATCCCGAGGGAGGGGACCCGCACGAGGCGACCTACGCGGTCGACCAGGGCCACGGCGAGGCGTTGGCAGGCGAGCCGTCGCCAGTCGGGCTCTCCGCTGTCCCGGAGGCCTCGGTGGACGCAGACCAGGCCATGGGGTCGGCTCGCGGCGCCGGTGGGCTCGGGCAGTCGGCGCTCTCGCCGGGTGCGGTCGCGCAAGCCGTTGCTGACGCAGCGGTGGTTGAGGATCCCTCCACCGCAGGCGTCTCGGCGGACCAGCCCTCCACCACCGCAGAGCCGGGCGAGGTGCAGGCACCCGGGCCTCGGATGCGGATCCTTCAGGGCGGCGCCGGCGGCGAGGGCAACGCATCCGCGTCCATGGCGCCTTCGAAGGTGGACAGCCTCTTCGCCCGACTGCGGTCGTCCCGCCAGCAGGAGGTCGAGCAGGTCAAAGCCCCGGCGCCCGCTGCGCCAGGCGCCGGCGGGGCCGGTGTGACCGAGGCCGGCGGGGCCGGTGTGACCGAGGCCGGCGACGCGGACCTCGGCGCCGGGCGGGACGACGACGAGGAGCGTTGGCTGGAGCAGCGGGAGAAGGCCACGTCGGCGGCGGAAGCGACTCTGGTGCGGCGCATCAAGCGGGTCCTCCAAGACGACCAGAACGACCTGTTGGATCGCCTGCGCAGCTCGAAGGGCAAGCCCTCGGCCGATCAGCTGCTACTCGAGCTGCCAGAGCAACTCGAGCGTTTCTCAGCTGTGGCGGTCGCCCACCTTGGGGAGGTCGTGGCCGCTGGCGCCGCGTTCGGCGCCGCGCGCGGGGGAGACCCCGGTGCCGGCGCTGGATCGGAGGCGGCGGCGAAGGAGCTGGCGGCCCAGCTCGCGGCGTCCCTGGTGGAGCCGCTGCGCGAACGGCTGGAGCACACGCTGTCGGATTGGGAGGGCGACGACGACTCTGCCCGGGTCGAGGCTCTCGGGGCGGTGTATCGCGAATGGAAGACCCACCGGGTGGACAAGGCGGTGGGGGACCAGGTGGCTGGAGCTTACGCAGCGGGCACCCGTGCAGCGTTCGCCGATGGCGCCTCGTTCCGCTGGGTCGTCGACGACCTGGACGGGCCGTGCCCGGACTGCGACGACAACGCGCTGGCGGGGTACCTGCCCGGGACTGAGCCATTTCCAACCGGCGTGGCCCGCCCGCCTGCTCACGCCGGTTGCCGCTGCCTGCTCGTGCCCGAAACCTGATCCAGTCGGCGTCGGCACAGCCCGCCGCCGCACCTGCGTGCCCTAGCCGCGGCGAGCCCCATTAGGCTCGGCCCCGCATGCGTATCCCCTCCGAGCTACCCCGCCGGCTGCCGCACGCGTCGAGGCGCTTCCGCATCGGTGTGCTGGTTGCGATAGTGGTGCTGATCCTGGTCCTGCTGTCGGTTCGAAGTGTGGCGCGGTTTTGGACCGACTACCTGTGGTTCCAGAACGTTGGCTACACCTCGGTCTTCCGCGGAGTGCTCGTGACAAAGGTGCTCCTCGCCACCGTGTTCACGGTGATTTTCTTCTTCCTGCTTTTGGGCAACCTGGTCCTGGCCGACCGCATGGCGCCGCCGGTGGTCGCCGTCGGGCCCGAAGACGAACTGGTCAGCCGCTACCGCGAGGTGGTGGGACCCCACCGCCGGGCGGTGCAGGTCGTGACCGCGTTGATATTCGGGCTGTTCTCGGGCGTGGGGACGAGCAGCGAATGGAACAACTGGGACCTGTTCCGCTACCACCTCGGCTTCGGGGTCAAGGATCCCCAATACGGCCGGGACGTCGGTTTCTACGTGTTCCAGCTGCCTTTCATCAGGTTCCTGCTGTCATGGCTTTTCCTCTCGGTCATCGTCACCCTGATCGTCACGGTCGTTGCCCACTACCTCAACGGCGGTATCCGCTTCCAGGGCCAGGGCCCCCGGGTGACCAGCGCCGTGAAAACCCACGTCTCAGTCCTTCTCGGCGTGCTGGCGCTCATCAAGGGTGTCGACTACTACTTCCAACGCCTCGAGCTCGTGCTGTCGAGCAAGCACGTCGTTGACGGTGCGACGGCCACCAGCATCCACGCCGACCAACCCGCGAAGACGCTCCTGATAGCCATCGCGGTGATCGCCGCGGGACTCTTTCTCTACAACATCCGCCAAAAGGGATGGACGCTGCCGATAGTCGCGGTGGCTTTGTGGGCGCTGGTGTGGGTGCTCGTCGGCGGGGTCTACCCGGCCCTGTACCAGGCGGTGCGGGTCGCCCCCTCCGAGTTCACCCGCGAGAAGCAGTACATCGCCCGCAACATCAACGCCACCCAGGTGGCCTACGGGATCAACGACGTCCAGGTCACGCAGAACTACCAAGCCAATGCCGTGGTCAACCCTTCACAGATAACCGGCGACGCCGCACAGGCGCAGGCCAACCAGCAGACCATCGCCAACATCCGCCTCCTCGACCCTGGTCAGCTCACACACACCTTCGACAAGTTCCAGGCCCTGCGAACGTACTTCAGCTTCAACAACCTCAACCCCGACCGTTACGCGCTGCCTGCAGGCGGCGCCCCGCAGATGACCCAGACCATCACCGCGGTGCGCGAGCTCAACAACCAGGTGCCTTCGGGCTTCGTCAACCAGCACCTCGTCTACACCCACGGCTATGGCGCGGTGGTCGTACCGTGGGGCCCGGCGGGTGTCAACCCCGACGGCACCCCGAATTTCTCGCTGCAGGACATACCGCCCACCGGGGTTCCGCCGCTCAACTCCACCCCCCAGGTGTACTTTGGGGTCGGTCAGGAGACCGGCGGCTACGTGGTGGGCCACACCAAGCAGCCGGAGCTCGACTACGAGAACGCCAGCGGCGCGCAGGTCCAGACCAGCTACGCGGGCAATGGCGGCGTCAACGCCGGCGGGTTCTTCCGGCGGGTGGCGTTCGCCCTGCGCTTCGGGGACCCGAACATAGTGCTGTCCGGGCAGATCACCTCGGACTCGCGGATCATGTACATCCGCAACATCGGCGATCGGGTTCGCAAGGCGGCGCCGTTCTTGAAGTTCGACTCGGACCCGTACGCGGTGATCGTCAACGGGCGGACCTACTGGGTCCAAGACGCCTACACCACGACCTCCCAGTACCCGTACTCACAGCACGCCGACACCACCCGGGTCCCTGCGGGCAGCGGGCTTTCGGGAAGCTTCAACTACGTCCGCAACTCCGTGAAGGTGGTCATCGACGCCTACGACGGATCCATGCACTTCTTCGTGATGAACACCAACGACCCGATCATCAAGGTCTACGAGCGGGCGTTCCCCGACCTGCTGACCCCGGTGTCGAAGGCGGAGCGGATCATCCCCGGGATCACCTCCCATTGGCGCTATCCCGAGGACCTGTTCCGCGTGGAGACAAACATGTTCGGCCGCTACCACCTGAACGACCCGAGCGAGTTCTACAACCAGGGCTTCGCGTGGACGACCAGCCAGGACCCCGGCAGTGGGCCGCTCAACCAGGTCCCGCTCGGCCAGCCGGTGCTCAACGCTGCGGGTCAGCCCGTGGCGGTCCAGTCCGCCAGGCTCCAGCCCCAGTACCTGTTGGCACACCTGCCGAGCTCGACCCAGCAGAGCTTCATGATCCTGCAGCCGTTCGTGCCGGTGTCGCCGTCGGACAAGCAGCAGAACCTGACGGCGTTCATGACCGGGTCGGCGGACCCCTCTGACTACGGCACCCTCCGGGTCTACGAGACCCCGCCCAACGTCAGCGTCGACGGCCCTGCGTTGATCAATAACGCCATCCGCTCCAACAACGTGATCTCCACCGAGCTCACCCTGCTCGGGCAGGGAGGATCCCAGGTCGAGCTCGGTCAGGTCGCACTTGTCCCCATCGACCAGACGTTGCTGTACGTAGAGCCGATCTACGTCGAGTCGTCGTCCAACCAGGTGCCGACCCTCAAAGACGTCGTGGTGGTCTATAACGGCACCGCCTACAACAGCGGCAATGCTTCGCTCGACGCGGCGCTCTGCAAGCTCACCAATGCAGACGGCACCAAGCCCTTCGGCCAGTACTGCCAGACCTCGGCCGCCAACAACCCGACCACGGTGCCCGCCCCCGCCGGCGGTGGCGGCGCTGGCGGTGGCGGTGGCGGTTCGACCACCACCACGGTGCCCGGTGGGCCCGCGGCGGCCTCGGTGCAGCAGCTGTTGGCCCAAGCACAGCAGGCCTTTGCCGCGGCGACGCAGGCGCTCAAGTCCGGCGACCTCGCCGGCTATCAGAAAGACGTCAACCTCGCCGCTCAGGAGGTGGCCCAGGCCGAGCAGCTGGCGGCCGGCGCGCCGGTCAGTGGCTCGCCGCCCACCACCGGTTCCCCGGGCGCCACGACGCCGCCCACCACGGCGCCCGGCCACTAGAGCGCTACAGCAGCGAGCCCTCGTCAGGGCCATCGGGCGCCGATCCGGGCGGGCGGACCCAGCGAATTGACGCGCTGATCCGTGGCCCGGCGGCTCGGGCGGTCTTCGGCACCGCGTGCTCCCAGTGCAACTGGGTGCAGCCCCCCATGACCAACAGGTCACCCGACGCCGGGTGCAGGTCGATCGAACAGCCGCCGCCTGCGGGCCTGAGCAGGAATGGCCGGGCGGCCCCCAGCGTCAGGATGGCTACGAGGGTGTCCTCGAGGTGGCGCAGCTCCCGGTCGGCGTGGAAGGCCACGCTGTCGGAACCATTGCGGTAGAAGTTGAGGCCGAGGGCGCCGAAGCGTACCCCGTAATGGCCACCGGCTGCTGTACGGAACTCTCGAAGGGCCGGATCGAGCAGGGTCTCCCCGGCCCGGAACCAACGGGTGAGGCGGGGCTCGTCGAGCATCCTGTCGTACATGCGCCGCCGCCGCTGCCTCCAGTCCACGTCGCTGACGAGTCGCTGGCAGAGATCGTCGGCGCCCCGGAGCCACTCGCGGGCCACCTCGACCCACGCGCCGGCTCCGAGGTCGATCGGCTCGAAGACCGCGTCTCGGCGCACCGACGGAGGGCCGAGCGCGAACAAGCTCGGCTGCAACATGACGGGCTGCAGGGTGGGGGTCGCGGAGATCATGCGGAGAGTCTACCGAACGGGTGTTCGGCTTCGCCGTCCGTTGCGGCTGCTACCAGGTGGAAGGCGGGTCGCTCGCCGGGAAGGACTCCTCGCCACCTTCGCCTCCGTCGTCGCCTTCGTCCTCGTCGGCGTCCGGGACCGGGGCGGCCTCGGGGTCACGCTCGGGGTCAGGGCGCTGGCTGGCGGCGGTTTGGCGGGTATCGCGCTCATCGACGGCGGACGCCTCTGTCATACAAGGGTGGTACCCGCTGTGGGGGTCGATCATGCGCCGACATCTAACGTCGTGGGCGGTCGTAGCCTGAGAGGTTGATGGACAACAGCTCGTCCATGGAGTGGCGCGAGAAGCTGGTGCAGCGGCTGCGGGCCGGCGGGGTGCTCCACGACGGTCGGATCGCAGACGCGCTGTTGCACACGCCTCGCGAGCTGTTCGTGCCGCGGTTCGCGGCCGCCCACGGCCTGGAAGCGGTGTACGAGGACGAGGCGATCGTCTCGAAGTGGGACGAGGGTGGGCGCGCCATAAGCAGCTCCTCGCAGCCCGCCATGATGGTCATGATGATCGAGGCGGTGGGGGTTCGCTCGGGTGAGCGGATCCTCGAGATCGGCGCCGGGACCGGTTACAACGCAGCCATCCTGGCTCACGTGGTGGGTACCGCCGGGACTGTGATCTCCGTGGAGCTTGATGAGGACCTCGCGCTCGGCGCCGCGGAGGCTCTGGCGTCGATGGGCTCGCTGGCCAGGGTGGTCGTCGGCGACGGCTACCCCGGTTGGCCAGACGACGCGCCCTACGACGCGGTGATCGCAACGGCATGTGTGACAGTTCCACCGCGCTCGTGGCACGACCAGACGACTCCTTCCGCGCGCGTCATCGCGCCGATGAGCTTCAGCGGTCCGGGCTTTGGTCCGCAACTGGTGGTCGCGTTTGACCGGGACGCCTCGGGCTTCGTATCCCGCGCCGTGATCCCGGCGGGGTTCGTGCTGATGCGCCACAGCACCGAGGAGCAACCCTGCGGGGAGTGGATATCTGCGCCTGGGAGCTCGGGAGCGGGACAAGCTCCGGACCAGGGAGGCGGGGCGGAGGCGTCTGCTCCGCCGCCCAGACCGCACGCGTGGCGGCCCGCTGGCATGAGGATCGTCGTTCGCTACGACGGGTCCGTTGCCCCTGGCGCGAGCTCGTTCCGGCGGGTCGGAGAAGCGACCGTCAGCGTGATCCCCGGTCGATGAGCTGGCGGGTCACCGGGCGATCAGGCCGCCTGATCAGCCGCCACCCGTGACTAGTCTCGCCTCGATGGGACGCCTCGATGGCATGACCGCAGTGAGCACGCCGACCCACCGGCTGGTCGACGCGTCGGGGGTGCGAACCCATCTGGTGGAGGAGGGCTCGGGGCCGCTGGTGATCATGGTGCACGGCTTTCCGGAGTCCTGGTACTCGTGGCGCCACCAGCTGGCTTCCGTGGCAGAGGCGGGCTTTCGTGCTGTGGCCATCGACGTCCGGGGATACGGCCGGTCGTCGGCGCCGCTGGAAGTGGATGCGTACGGGATGCTGGCGCACGTGGCCGACAATCTCGGCGTCGTAGAGGCTCTCGGTGAGCAGACCGCAATCATCGTGGGCCACGACTGGGGATCGCCGATAGCTGCCACCTCGGCATTGTTACGACCTGACGTGTTCAGCGCCGTAGCTCTCATGTCCGTCCCTTACGCCCCACCCGGCGGCCGGCGCCCGACGGAGTCCTTTGCTCGCATGGGAGGCGACGAGGAGTTCTACATCAATTACTTCCAGGAGCCGGGCCGCGCCGAAGCCGAGATCGAGGCCGACGTTCGCGGATGGCTGCTCGGGTTCTATGTGGCGGCGTCAGGCGACGCCATCCGCCCGGCCGACGGCGGGACCATGGCGTCGCTGCCCCCGGGAGGCCAGCTGAGAGACCGCTTCGTCGTGCCCGAAGCCCTTCCCGTTTGGTTGAGCGACGAGGACGTCGACTTCTACGCCGGGGAGTTCGAGCGCACCGGCTTTCGGGGAGCCCTCAACCGCTATCGCAACATAGACCGCGACTGGGTGGACCTCAGGGCCTGGAACGACCAGCCGATCACTGTGCCCTCGCTGTTCATCGGCGGCGAGCTGGACGGGCCGACGCGCTGGGGCGAGCGGGCCATCGCCCGCTTCCCCGACACGCTTCCCGGATGTCGGGGATCCCATGTGCTGGCGGGTTGCGGCCACTGGGTGCAACAGGAACGGGCCGATGAGGTCAACCGGCTGCTGGTGGAGTGGCTGACGGCGCTGTGAAAGCGGGCGGGACCTGGCGCATCGCAGCCGAGCCGCCGTCACGTATCTTCTTGTGGCTGGCGGGGTAGAGAACACCCCATGAGTGCCACGCGACTAATAGCCCGTCCCATGCTGTCTTCGATGTTCATCTTCGGAGGCATCGACGCGGTGCGCAATCCTGATGGCAAGGTCCCAAAGGCCGAGAAGGTCACGGGACCTCTGACCGACATGGTGCCCTCGCTTCCGAAGGACACCGCGACCCTGGTCCGCATCAACGGCGCAGTCCAGATCGGCGCAGGGGTGGCTCTGGCAACCGGGAAGTTCCGACGTCTGGCAGCCGTGGCTCTGATCGGCTCGACGGTACCGACCACGTTGGCGGGACACAGGTTCTGGGAGGAGGAGGATCCTGAGCAGAGGGCCCAGCAGCAGGTCCACTTCCTCAAGAACATCGGCTTGCTCGGGGGCCTCATACTCGCAGCCGTCGACACCGAAGGCGCGCCTTCGCTTACCTGGCGGGCCAAGCGCGGGGCGAAGCGCACGAGCCAGGCGGTCTCGCTCGGGCTCGAGTCGAGCACCGCGTTGGTCGCTAAGGGACGTGGCCGGGCGGCGAGGAAGGCCAACAAGGCGGCGGCGAAGGCGGCCAAGAAAGCGACCAAGCGCGCTCGCAAGGCCGCCGACCGAGCCCTCGCCCGGGCGAGCCAGGTTGACCTCAAGAAGGCTCGCAAGCGGGCCGCCAAGCTGGCCAAGAAGGCGGCTGCTCGGGCCGAGGGGATCGACCTCGCGCAGGCCCGGCTGCAGGCGAAGAAGACCGCGCTCCGGGGTGCCAAGGCGGCCGAGCCCTGGCTGCACGCCAGCGCCGATCGTGCTTCGGAGCTGGCCGGTCGCGCGTCCGAGGTGGCCGACAAGGCGACCGAGCGCGCAGGCGACTTGTGGTCGAAGGCTTCCGAGCGCCTGCCCGTCGGCTGAGTCTCGAAACGGTGGTGAAAGGAGTTGGGGGCTCCTGGAGCGCCGACACCTTCGGCCGCGATCGCCCAGCGGTCCTGTCTCAGAGCAAGCCGCCTGTCTCAGAGCAAGCCGTCAGTCGCCGGTAGCTCCGTCGATCGCTTCTCGAAGCAGGTCGGCGTGCCCGTTGTGGCGTGCGTACTCCTCGATCATGTGGATGTAGATCCACCGGACATCGCGCTCGCGCTCGGGGTGGTCGCCGCGGCTGGGGACGACCGTGTCGAGCTCTATGCCGGCCACCGCCCTCCGGGCTGCTTCGCATTCGCTTTCGAACGTCGCAAGGTCGGCAGCCGCATCGGCGTCCTCGAGGGCATCAAAATCAAGGCCGACCGCGTCGGGATCGAAGAGGAAGGCGATGTCCTGTCGGGCTGCATGCATCCGGGAGCCACCACCGCTCGACGTCGGCCATGTGTCTCACGATCCCGAGCAGCGACAGCCGTGAGGGCGACACCGCTCGTTGCTTCAACTGGGCTGCGGTCAGGCCCTCGCATTTCTGGAGGAGGGTGAGGCGATGGAAGTCCAGCCACTGTTCGAGCGTTTTTCGCTCGCCTGCGACCCGGTCGGGCTCGGTCCGCTCGATCGTTGGCGCGGCCCACTCAGTCATGGGTTTCACTCCAGCACAGAACGCTCACGGCGATCGCGAGTCGTTAGTTCTTTGCGAAGCTAGCGACGTGGCCCTTCACCCTGACATCGCGCCCCTCGGCTTCCTCGTCGGGACCTGGTCCGGCCGGGGACACGGCGAATATCCGACCATCGAAGACTTCGAGTACGAGGAGACGATCAAGTTCGTCCACATCGGGAAGCCGTACCTCAGCTACACGCAGCGGACCACTTCGGTGCACGACGGTCGCCCGCTGCACGGTGAAGCTGGCTTCTGGCGTCTCCCCCGCGCCGGCTGGGTCGAGGTGGTGCTCGCTCATCCCACCGGTCTGGTCGAGATCGCCGACGGGCCGATGGACGACTCGACGATCCGGCTGCGGTCGCTGGCGGTGAACGGCACCCCCACCGCGAAGGAAGTGACCGCACTCGAGAGAGACTTCGACTGCGACGGCACTTCGCTCCGGTACGAGCTTCGGATGGCGGCACTGGGAGTGCCGTTGGTCCGTCACCTGAAAGCAGAGCTGCATATCCTTCGCTGAGGTCCGGCGCCACCTCCGCCAGGCTCACCTCGTGGCCGGCGGGCGATCTGTCGGACGCGCCCCCTTCCTGCGCGCCGCGAGGGCAGTGGGTACCCGCCAGCGGCGGTCGGAGGCGCCTTGAACCACCCATGAGGGGCCTGGTAGTGCTCGAGGCCCTAGTGACCCGCTTCAGGGACGCGAACCGCTGGTGGCGAGGACCGTGGACAAGGCTCGGCACGAGGTTGACTCCCAGACCCCAGACCGGCTGGCTGACACGGTCAGAAAGGTGTTCGGCCGGGTGCTCAAGGAGCTCGCCGACATCGACAATCCGGTGCGCATGCTGGTGGGCAGCTCGGAAGGGCAAGGGGGACCACTGGAAACCGGGCCTGCTGGCTCGGGGTCCCCTAAGTAAGGCCGGCCGGTGGCTTCGATCGAGCTGACGCCTACGATCTCAATCGATGGTGCCCAAAGACAAGGTGCGGATCGGTCTGGAGGCCGGCAGGAACTGGGTGTTCGCCTCGGCGCTGGACTGGCCCGGATGGTGCCGCCGGGGGAAGGGTGAGGAGGCCGCCATCGACACACTTCTCGAATACGCCCGCCGTTACGCCGAGGCCCTCGCCGTGACGGTGCCGACGACCGGCCGAGTCGAGGTGATCGGCAGGAGACTCGGAGGTTCCAATATCGACTTCGGCGCCCCGGGGGCGTCCGGTCCCTGGGACGACGAACCACTGCCAGCGAAGGAAGCGGACCGGCTGGTCGGGCTGCTCGACGCCTGCTGGAGGCGCTTCGACATTGTCGTCGACGGCGCTCCCGGCACGTTGCGAAAGGGACCCCGGGGCGGCGGCCGGGACCGCGGTGCCATCGTCGACCACGTCAGGGAAGCCGAGCGGGCCTACGGATCGAGGATCGGGACCCGGGTCCCTCCCCGCACACCCTGGGAGGAGCAGCGCCGGATCATTGCAGCGGGACTGCGAACGAGGGTGCCCGACGCTCGCTGGCCGGCGCGTTATGGCATACGCCGGGTCGCCTGGCACGTACTCGACCACGCCTGGGAGATCGAGGACCGCTCCAACTGAGCTGTGAGTTCAACGGTGGGCGGCGTGCCAGGCGGCCAGGAGCGGCAGTGCCGTTACCGGGGCGTTCTCATGCCGTGGGCTTGTGCGGGCGTCAGCCCATTCCGGCCTGGGTGGTGAACTGGCCCAGGTCGAAGTAGTCCCGCCATGCCTTGATCAGATCGCCGTCGATCTCGAACACGCCCATGACCGGCAGGGAGATCGTCCGATCGGCCGACTCGAAGTGGTCGACCCGTTCGGTCATGACCAGCGGTCCATCGGCCACGAGGTGGGTGGTGTCGAAATGGATGCGGTCGGCCATGGCCATAAAGGAGGCGAAGGTGGCCAGGATGGCCTCGCGCCCGACGACGGGGTCCATCGGGATGTTGTGGTACGTGGCGTCCTCGGTAAAGAAAGCGGCCAGCTGGGCTGGGTCACCCTCGGGCCACGCGGCGATGAACGACTCGACGATCTCAGCGGGTTGAGCCATGCCGCCAAACCTACACGGGCGTTGTCAGATGGACCGCTCGAGTTGGTATAGTTGGCATCCCGCCGCGGGGTGGAGCAGTCTGGTAGCTCGTCGGGCTCATAACCCGAAGGTCGTAGGTTCAAATCCTACCCCCGCCACCAAGTACCGGCGTTCTTCGCGCCTTCTTGCATGTGCACAGGCCGCTGACCAGCAGTTTTAGGTCGGCGGCCTGTCGTTTATGGGGACAGTTTGTGGGGACCTACTCAGCCCTTGCGTATGCAGCGTAGGCAGGGTGGCGCGGACGCGAGCGGCCCGAACACTGGGTTTTTGCAGCACTGGGTCGGGGCTGACGAGGTGCTGCGTAGGCATGCATAGGGCACGCCTACGC
>JBPCRR010000401.1:0-3013 GCA_050996645.1 Acidimicrobiales bacterium
GATAAAGAAGCGCCGCAAGCGCATGCGGAAGAAGAAGCACAAGAAGATGTTGAAGGCCACTCGCTGGCAGCGGCGCGCCGGCCGCTAGCCAGCGCCGCTAGGGCCGCACCGCCTTCACGACCAAACGGCCTTCACCGGGGTGGTCGCCGCTGACGAACCAGGCCGAGCCGCTGCCGGCGAGCACGGGCATCTCGCCGGTGGCGTCCCCGAGCAGGTCGCGCCAGCGCGCCATTTCCGGCTCCACGGCCAGCGCCGCGGGCGTCAGGTCGTTCGGCCCTTCGCCGCTAGGGCCGCCCAGGTGGTCCCAGGCTTGGTAAACCGCCGGAGTGCTGACGGCGAAGGGCGGGATGAGCAACGTGAAGCGGCGGCCCTCGACCTCAGACCATGGCAGCGGATCCACGATCTCGCCGGTCCCCCGCACCCGGGCGCTGCCCCCGACGAGGCAAAACGGCACGTCGGAACCGAGAGCCGCCGCGACGGCAACGTCCCCGCAGCCGGCCCAGCGCAGCACCGCCGCGGCGTCGGCCGATCCCCCACCGAGGCCGGCGCCTGCCGGGATGCGCTTCTCCAGCACCACTTGGGCTCTGACCCCGGCCGCCGACAGGGCGCGGCGCACCAGGTTGTCAATGCCCTCGCTCACTCCCGCCGCGGCGTCGCCCAGCACTTCCGGGCCGTCGCCGGCGCTGAAGCTGAGGCGGTCGACAAGGTCGACGGTGACCATCTCGGCGTCGATCAGGTGGTAGCCGTCGGGGCGGACCCCGGTCACTCGCAGGCTCAAGGTCAGCTTGGCGGGCGCCAGCACCTGCTGTGAAACCGAGTGTGAGCCGGGATCGGCCGGCGGGGCCGGCGGGGCGGTCACGGCTCCCTCGACGATCGCGCCGCGGCGGCGAGGCGTCCCCACGCGGCCACGTCCAGCTCCTCGGCGCGCGACGCTGGGTCAATCCCAGCGTCCTCGAACGCCGCGGGGTCAACGATGCCGGCGAGCACGCGCCGCAGCATCTTGCGGCGGTGCGAGAACCCCGCCCTCACGATCGTGAACAGCGCCTCCGCCGGCACCGCCTGCGGGTCCACCGCGGGAGCCGCGCGCCGGCGGATGTCAACGAGCGCTGAGTCCACGCGAGGCCGCGGCACGAAAACCGACGAGGGCACCCGGCCGACCACCGATGCCGTCGCCCAGTACGAGACCTTGACCGAGACCGCCCCGTACGCCTCGTCACCGGCCGAGGCGGCCAGGCGCTCCGCGACCTCGCGCTGGACCATGACCAGCATCCGGGCGATGGCGGGGACGCCGTCGAGGAGGTCCGCAACCAGCGGGGTCGCCACATTGTAGGGGAGGTTGGCAACCAGGACCCAGCCGGCCCTCGAACCGAGCAGCGCTCCCCAGTCGAGGCGCAGGGCGTCCCCCTCGACCACGGTGACGCCCACGGACAGGGCGACCGAGCGAAGAAGGGGCAGCAGGTGGCGATCGATCTCGACCGCGGTGACGGCCGCGCCGGTCTCGGCCAGGGCCAAGGTCAAAGATCCCAACCCGGCACCTATCTCGATCACCCGGTCGCCGGCACCCACCCCCGCGAGGCGGGCAATGCGGCGCACGGTGTTGGGGTCGGCGACGAAGTTCTGACCGAGGGCGCGACTCGGCCGCAACCCGGCATCGGCGAGCAGGGCCACGACCTGGCCTCGGGTCAGCGTCACTCCCCCGCGGCGGACAGCTTGAACACCGCCGCCGCGTTGGCCGAGGTGGACTCCTCCACGACCGAAGCGGCCACCCCGCGAGCCTCGGCCACGGCCGCGCCGACCACCGCGACCCACGCAGGGCGGTTGGGCTTCCCGCGATGCGGCACCGGGGCGAGGAATGGAGCGTCGGTCTCCACGAGCATCCGGTCGAGAGGGCACAACGCGGCTGCCTCGCGCACCTCGCCGGCGGTCTTGAACGTGACGATCCCGCTGAAGGAGATCCGCGCCCCGAGATCGAGGGCCCGTCGCGCCTCGGCGGGTCCCCCGCTGAAGCAGTGCAGCACCGTCCGCTCCGGGACCCCCACCGAGCGGAGGATGTCGAAGGTGTCGTCCCACGCGTCGCGCGTGTGGACGACCAGGGCCAGGTCGCGGTCGTTGGCGATGGCTACCTGCGCGGCGAACACCTGGCGCTGGGCGTCGCGCGGTGAGTGTTCGTAGTAGTAGTCGAGCCCACACTCGCCGACTCCGACGACGGCCGGGTCGGGGTTGGCCAGCAACGCCTCGATCTCGCCGGTTCCGTGGCTCGCCTCGTGTGGATGCAGTCCGACCGTGGCCCACACCCCCTCGTGGGCGCGGGCGAACTCTACGGCCGCCACCGACTTGGCGGCGTCGGTGCCGATGGTGATCATTCGTGTCACGCCGGCGGCGCGGGCGTCGTCGACCGCGTCAGCGGCCATGCCTTCGTATCCGAGGTGGCAGTGGCTGTCTGTCCACACTTGTCGGTTCAGGCCCTTATCCGCGGGAAAAGGGGCGTACCGGCTTGCACGACCAGACCACCTGGGTAGCCTCCCCACGCGATCACCTCATCGAGCGGCCGGTCCGTCGGCAGCCCACTGAGCCCGACGCGCCGCCATATCTCGGCCGCCGCGTCGGGAATCGCCGGGCTGGCCAGCAAAGCCATCAAGCGCAGCACTTCGAGCGCATCGCCGAGCACCGCTTGCACCGCGGGACCTGGGTCGGCCTTCCAGGGCTCTGCAGCCTCCAACGCTGCGTTGGTCTCGCGCACCAACCTCCAGGTGGCTTCGAGGGCTTCACTGGGAGCGATCCTTTCCCAACCTTCGTGGGCCGACCTGTAGGCGTCGGCGGCGATCGCCGCCAGCGCGCTGTCTGGGTCGGGCGCGGGACCAATCCCGCCGCACTTGCTCTGGACCACCGTGGCCACCCGAGCCAGGAGGTTGCCGAGGTTGTTGGCCAGGTCCGCGTTGTAGCGGGCCACCATGCCCTCGTAGGAGAAGTCCCCGTCAGGGCCGAACGCCTGGTCCCGCAACAGGTGGTAACG
>JBPCRR010000067.1:0-4733 GCA_050996645.1 Acidimicrobiales bacterium
GAACTAGGCAGCTCCAGCGCCGCCAGCGCCTGATCCACCCGATCGAGCTCGGCCTCGATTCGCCCGATCGCCGCGAGCGCGCTTTCCCTATCGAAAGCAGCGGCGTCGCTCACGGGCGTCCAAACTAGCGCCGTCGAGTGGGCCGCCGGGGGCTCGAACCCCGCACCTTGGGATTAAAAGTCCCCTGCTCTACCCGATGAGCTAGCGGCCCAGAGCGACTCTAGTGGCGGTGCCCGCCGGCGCCCCATGCGCTTCGAACTCGGCCGGTTGCCCCGGTACTGGCCTGGTGGGACAATCGGCTGGATGCCGCCAGCCTCCTTGCCGGCGGTCAGGCCGCGAGAGGTCGCACTGAGGCGGCTGCGGTTGCCGTTGGTCAGCCCGTTTCGGACCCCGCTCACCACGATGACCGAGCGCACGCTCGTCGTCGTTGCGGTCGACTGCGGTGAACACACGGGCTGGGGGGAATGCGTCGCCCTGCCCGAGCCGGTCTACTCCCCCGAGTGGGTCGACGGCGCCCACGAGGTCCTCCGGCGGTTCCTGGTGCGCGCCATTCTGGCAACCGACGCGCTCATCCCCAGCGAGGTCGCCCAGCGGCTCGCGTTCATCAGGGGCCACCCGATGGCCAAGGCCGCCCTCGAGATGGCTGTCCTCGACGCCAGCCTCCGCTTCGCGGGAGTGAGCCTGGCGACGTTCCTCGGAGCCTCGCGCGACACGGTGGAGGTCGGCGTGGCGGTGGGAATGGCAGAGTCGATCGAGTCGCTGCTGGCCGAGGTCGACCGCTACCTGGGCGACGGCTACCA
This sequence comes from Acidimicrobiales bacterium, assembly GCA_050996645.1. Taxonomy (GTDB): domain Bacteria; phylum Actinomycetota; class Acidimicrobiia; order Acidimicrobiales; family Palsa-688; genus JBPCRR01. The sequence goes on from JBPCRR010000067.1 coordinate 801, forward strand.
GCGGATCAAGCTGAAGATCGAACCGGGTTGGGACCTGGAGCCGGTTGCGGCCGTCAGGGGCCACGTCGGCCCCGACGTCGCCCTACAGGTGGACGCCAACGCGGCCTACGGCCCCGACGACATCGCCCACCTTGTCGCGCTGGACCGTTTCGGTCTGCTCCTGATCGAGCAACCCTTCTCGCCGGCGGACCTGCGCGCCCACGCGCGCCTTGCGGAGGCGGTCGTGACCCCGATCTGCCTCGACGAGTCGATCGAGTCCGAAGCCGACGCCGTGAAGGCCGTCGAGATGGGTGCGTGCTCGGTGATCAACCTCAAGCCAGGCCGGGTGGGCGGCTACCTCCAAGCGCGGCGAATCCACGACCTCTGCCTCGAGCGGGGTGTTGGCCTGTGGTGCGGGGGCATGCTCGAGACGGGGCTCGGCCGGGCGGCCAATCTCGCGTTGGCGTCGCTGCCGGGCTTCAGCCTGCCGAGCGACATCTCGGCGTCAGATCGCTACTACCGCCCCGACCTCACCGAAGCATTCGTGCTCGGGAAGGGCTCCACGATCGCGGTGCCCGCCGGCGCCGGCATCGGGGTCGCCCCAGATCCCGCCGTCCTCGACGCCGCGACCACCACCGTCGAGGTCCTGCGCCCGGATTGAGGGAGGCCGGCGCGGCGCCTAGAGGTGGAAGTGGCCTGGGGATATCGGCACCAGCGCGGCGAACGCTGCCAGGGCCGCCGCGCACACCATCGCCTGGCCTGCCCACGCCGGTGGTGAGCGACGATCGACAGCGGCCATGAACCCCAGCGTCACCAGCGCGCCGGTGATCAGACCCCCGAGGTGGGCGCGCCAGTCGATGTTGGCGGCGATGAAGCCGTAGAAGAAGTTGAACCCGATGAGGACCAAGACCGTGGAGGTGTCCCAATGGTGGCGGCGCGCGAGCACGAAGTAAGCTCCCATCAGCCCGAACACCGCACCCGACGCCCCCAGGCCGAAGACGTAGGGGGCGCTGAACAGGTACGACGCCACGGAACCCCCGAGGGCCGCCAAGAGATAGAGCGTGACGAACCGTGCGCGCCCGATCGTTGCCTCGACAGGCGCACCGAGGATTGCCAGGCTCACCATGTTGAAGAAGATGTGGCCGAGGTTGGCGTGCAAGAAGGCAGCCGTGATGAGCCTGTAGGGCTCGTGGTGGACCAGTGCCGGTACCAGCGCGAAGCGGGTCACGACGTTCGCATAGTTGGTCTGCTCGATCAGGTACACGACGACGTTGACGGCTATGAGGACACCGACCGCAGGGGTCATCCGGGTGGAGCCGAGGGCTCCCCTGCTGCCGGCGGGCGCGCCACGGGGTCTCCACCGCACGACGGGAGAGCGCCGCGCCCCTTCGTGCACACAGGATTGGCACTGCCAGCCGACGGGGGCTTCGCGCATGCAGTCGGTGCAGATGGGCCGTTCGCAGCGCCGGCAGGTCACGGCGGCGAAGCGCTCAGGGTGGTGGAAGCAGGTGGCGGGCGCCGGTGCTGGAGATGGCACGGTGGGTTGCACGGGCCCCATGCTGCCCGATGCCGGTGATGCGGCGGTACCGGCCCCCGTCCATTCGGAGGCCAGCCGGCGCGTCATCCCGGTCGGGCATCGGCGGCACCCAGCGGAGCCTGGTTCCAGCGCCGCAGCACCCGGGAGGCGTGTTCCCAACCGAGCTCGCTGACCGTCGCCGTGTCGAGCGCCAGGAGTCGCCCCCGGGCCACCTCCAGGCCGAGCCATCTCGCCGCCAGCACCCGGAGGATGTGGCCGTGCGCGACAACCAGAACCCGGGCGTCGTCACCTGTCTGCAGCAGGCGCTCGATCACCGCGTCGGCGCGAGCACCCACCTCCGCGGCGGTCTCGCCGCCTGGCCACGGTCCGGTCCAGATGCTCCAGTCCAGGAAGCGCTCCTGGATCTCGCGGGTGGTGAGGCCCTCGAGCGTTCCGTAGTCCCACTCCCGCAGCTCCTGGACCGTGTCCAGGTTGACCGACCCGTCGCTGCACCCGGCCAGGTCGGCGGTTCGCTGCGCGCGCCGCATGGGGCTGACCAGCACCAAGTCATACGCCCGCGCCAGCAGCGGCCGAAGGGCCACCGCTTGGGCCTCGCCGGCAGCGGTGAGGTCCAAGTCGGTGGCTCCCGTGTGGCGCCCGGCCTTGCTCCACTCCGTCTCGCTGTGGCGGACCAGGGTTACGAACGGGCCTCCCAAGCCGGCCTACAGGTGATGTGCGCTGACGAACGCCTTTGCCACGGCGGAGGGGTCCTGGTGCTGCAGGTCGGTCTGACCGTTGAGGGTCACCAGCTCGTCGGTCGTCAACGCCGCCGAGACCTTGTTGAGCACGCGCAGCACATCGGCGGCTGCCTTGTCGGTGCGGATCAACGGGATGATGTTCCCGGCCTGCTGGAAGTTCTTGTCGTCGGTGAGGACGACGAAGCCGTTGGTGGCTATATCCGCGTCACTCGAATCGACCCGAGCGAGCTGCACGCTGCCGCTGGACAGCGCCTGTGCGACCAGGGCGGGCGACGACAGCGAGACGAAACCCTTGAGCTTGAAGCCATACACCTGCTGCAAGCCCTTGAAGCACGTGATACGCGCCTCGCACTCCGGCGGGCCGCCCATGGTGAGCTGTGAGGCCACAGGCGCCAGGTCGGAGATCTTCTTCAGGTGGTACTTAGCAGCGGTGGCCTTGGTGACCGCGATCGCGTCGGAGTCGGCCGCGGCCGAGACGTTGCCGAGCGTCAGGCCTTTCGGCGAAACGGCCGTCTTCGCATCCGAGACCGTCTGCTGGCCCGCCAGCCCCGCCCCCATCGCCGGGTTGAAGTAGGTCAACAGGTTGCCGACGTACTCGGGGACCATGTCGAGGCTCCCCGACAACAGCGCCGGCTCGACCGTTTCACGAGGCCCGATGTTGGCCTTCACCGTCACCTGGTAACCGGCGTTGGTCAACGAGTCGCCGTAGACGTAGGCGAGCGTCTCGCTCTCGGAGAAGTTGAACGAGCCGACGGTCAGCGCCCCCTTCGTGCCGCCAGCCGTGGTGCCGCTAGAGCTCTTGGTGCCACCACCCGACCCGCAAGCCGTGACGCCGAGCGCCGCCGCCAGCAGGATCGCCCCGGTGACACGGACGCGATGGATCCGCATGGGTTCTTCCTCTCTGTTGGGTGCCCGGCAACCTACACGACCACCTGGCGGACCCGCATCTGTTCACGCATCATCTGACGTTCGAGGCGCACGCCTGGTGAGCTGACCGCGCGCTGCAGCGCCCCGAGCGCCAGGTCCACCGCGAAGGCCAGCGCCACCACGAGCAGAGCGCCGGCGAACACCTCGGCGTGGCCTGCCTGATCGAGCGCGATGCCTTTGACGATGTAGGTGCCGAGACCGCCCCAGCCGATGTAGGCGGCCAGCGTGGCGGTCGCCACAATCTGGCTGCCCGAGGTCCGCACGCCGGCGAACATCAGCGGGAGCGCGGCGGGCACCTCCACCCGCCAAAGCACCTGCCGCCCGGTCATCCCCATGCCCCGCGCGGCGTCCTTGACGTCGGCGTCGACCGACGCGGTCGCGGTGTAGGTGTTGGTGAGCACCGGTGGGATGCCGAGAACCACCAGGGCCAGCAACGCCGGCTTCGCCCCGATGCCGAACAGCCCCGGGCGGCCCCCGATCCCCAACCACGCCGCTCCGATTATCAGGATGGCGATGGACGGGATCGCGCGGCCGATGTTGCCGACGTTGACCGCTAGGAACCCACCGCGGCCACGGTGGCCGAGGGCCAGCCCGATCGGCACCGCCACGATCAGCGCCACGGCGAGCGCGACGGCGGACAGCCCGACGTGCTCGCCGACGCGCACCGGGATCCCATTGGGGCCGTGCCAGTGCGCCGGGTCGGTCAGCCAGTCGGCCACCTCTCGCAGGAAATGCATCAGCGGCGTCCGCGGC
>JBPCRR010000141.1:0-6534 GCA_050996645.1 Acidimicrobiales bacterium
CTCCCGAGAGCGGCGTCCGGCGAGGCTCGGGCGGGCGATCGTCGGGCCGGCGCCGACGAAGCACTCGATCTCGCCAGCCTGATCGCCGAGGCGAAACCCCGCTTCGGCGCGGGCGACTGAGGAACGATGGCTGTCATCGGATTTGTCGCCCACCCCCAACGCCATAGCGCCCTCGACGTGGTGGCCTCCACGACGGCCTGGCTGGAGGGGCTCGGCCACGAGGTCAGGTTGCTCGACCCGACCGACACCGGCGACCCGAGCGTCCCCGGGGCCACCAAGGGCATCGCCTCTCCCCTGGACCCAGCGCAATTGGACGGCCTGGACTTGGCGGTGAGCGTCGGGGGTGACGGCACGATGCTGCGGACGGTGGACCTTGTGAGCCCGAACAAGGTGCCGATTCTCGGCGTCAACTTCGGCCACCTCGGCTATCTCGCCGCCGTGGAGCCCGAGGGCCTGCGGGAAGCGCTCGGTCGATTCCTCGACGGTGACTACCAGGTGGAGGCGAGGATGATGCTCGACATCAAGGTCCGCACCGACGGGGACCGCACCGAGCTGACGTCCTGCAGCGTCCTCAACGACATCGTCCTCCAGCGCGCCGGCCAGGGGCACACGGTCAGGGCCGAGCTGGCGGTCAACGGCGTGTCGTTCCTGCGCTACGTCGCGGACTCACTGATCGTGGCCACCCCCACGGGCTCAACCGCGTACAACCTCTCCGCCCGCGGACCCATCGTGTCGCCGCGGTCGCGGGTCCAGATTGTCACGCCCGTGGCCCCCCACCTGCTCTTCGACAGGTCGCTCGTGCTGGCGTGCGACGAGTCGGTCGCCCTCAGCCCGCTCGACGGCCTGGCCGCCAACATCGTGGCGGACGGCCAACCCCTCGGGACGCTGGAGCCGGGCCAGACGCTCCACTGCGGCCAGAGCACCAACGACGCCTTGTTGATCACCTTCGGCGACCGCGACTTTCACCACATCCTCAAGCGCAAGTTTCACCTGGCCGACCACCCCGAGGCCTGATGCTCCTGGAGCTGCGGGTGTCGGATCTGGGCGTCATCGACGATATGACGCTGTTGGTGGGGGAGGGGATGACGGCTTTGACCGGCGAGACCGGCGCCGGCAAGACGCTGCTCGTTTCGGCCATCGAGCTTCTCGTCGGCGGTCGCGGCGATCCAGTGCTGGTGCGGCCGGGAGCCTCCGAGGCCGGCGTCGAAGGGCGCTTCGCCGGCGCGGGGTCCGACGCGGGGGACCTCGTCCTCTCACGGGTCGTTCCAGTCGAGGGCCGGACGCGCGCGTACATCGACGGGAAGATGTCATCCTCCGCGCAACTGGCCGAGGCCGGTGCCACCCTTGTCGACCTCCATGGTCAGCACACCCACCAATCGCTTCTGTCGCCGAGTGTGCAACGCCAGGTCCTCGATGCATTCGGCGGGGTGGACCTGGCGCCGCTCGTGTCGGCACGACGCAGGCTCAGCGAGCTGACCGCCGTGATGTCAGCCCTCGGTGGCGACGCCCGGGACAGAGCGCGGGAGGCGGATCTGCTGCAATTCCAGGTGCGCGAGCTGGCTGCGGCAGAGCTGAGCGATGTCGATGAGGAGGAGCGCCTGGCGATCGAGGAGGAGCGTCTCGCCGACGCCACGGCGCTGAGCCAGGCCGATGCCTCAGTGCACCAGCTCCTCGCTGGCGACGACGGAGCCTTGGACCGAGTCGGCGCGGCGCTGGCCCAGGTGGCCGCGCGGCGCCCCCTCGAGGCGCTGGGTAGCCGCCTCCGCGCTCTGGAAGCCGACATCGCTGATGTCGCGAGCGAGGCCCGCCAACTGGCCGAGAGCGTGGAGGAAGATCCCCAGCGCCTGGCCGCCATCGGAGCGCGACGGCACCTGCTGCGCGAGCTGCGGCGGAAGTACGGCGACTCCCTCGCCGAGGTCGTCGCGTTCGCGGGCAAGGCCCAGGCTCGGCTGGCGGAGCTCGCCTCCTTCGAGGCCAGGGCGCAGACAGCCGAGCGCGAGGGGCGCGAAGCCCGGGAGGAGCTGGAACGAGCCGAGTCTGCGGTGGCGGCCGCGCGGAGAGCGGCCGCGCCCGCTCTTGCGGCGGCGGTGCAACAGCGCCTTCACGCACTCGCCATGCCGCGAGCTCGCTTCGAGGTCGCCGTCGGCGACGACGGTGACGGCTGCGACGTGACGTGGCTACTCGGGGCCAACCCGGGAGAGCCGGTCCTGCCGCTGACCAAGGTCGCCTCGGGGGGCGAGCTCGCCCGAACCATGCTGGCACTCAGACTGGCGACCATGGAGGCCTACGGCGGTTTCGACGACGCCGCGACCGCCCGAACCCTTGTCTTCGACGAGGTGGATGCCGGGATCGGCGGCCAGGCCGCCGTGGCGGTGGGCCGCGCCCTACTGGATCTTGCCGGGCGCCACCAGGTCCTCGTGGTCACCCACCTTCCTCAGGTCGCCGCGTTTGCCGACCATCACCTCTCCATCCACAAGGAGCTGGTGGGGGAGCGGACCCTCGCCCGGCTCGAGCCTCTTGGGGGCGAAGCGCGAGTGGTCGAGCTATCTCGGATGCTCTCGGGTCAACCCGACAGCCTCACCGCACGCCGCCATGCCGAGGAGCTCCTGGCTCAGTCCCGCTCCCGCCGGTAGCGGGCAGCTCGGAGAAGGCTGAGGGTCAGGCCCGCCGCCACCACCAGGGGCAGCAGCCACCACGTGGCGTGGAACCCGGCCCGGGCCAACGCCCAGACGATTCCGAGGGCGATCACCACGCCGGCGGCGATGGTCCAGTCGTCGCCGACGACGAAGTCGTACCAAAACCGGCCCAAGCGCCCGAGGGCCCGGCCTAGCGCCTTCACGGCGCCACCCGTTCGACGGCGGGTCGAGCGACGACGACGCCAGGTGCTCGCCTGCGCAGCGCTTGCACCAGCCCGAGGGCCACCGCGGCGACCCATGCGAGCACCGCAACGATCGCAAGGTCGCCGCCGGGCCAGTGGATCCCCGCACCCTCCCCGCCCCAGAAGATGCCAAAGGTCGTCAACATCACGCCCACCACGAACTTCATGGTGTTTTCTGGGACCCGCGCGAGCGGGGCGTGCACAGCGACGCCGACACCGCCCACCAGGACGACAGCGGCAGCGGCCCCAACGGCTGCCCAAGCTGTTTGGTGCTGGGTGGCCCCGAAGCTGAGAACGATGAATACCACCTCCATCCCTTCGAGGAAGACGCCCTTGAACGCCACCGTGAAGGAGTAGCCGTCGAAGGGCCCCCTGGATCCCCCCGCCACGGACAGGGCCTGCCGGCGCTGCTCGGCGAATATCGCCTCCTCGTCGTGAAGGGCCTTGTGTCCGCCGGCGCGCAGGACTGCCTTGCGCAACCACTGAAGGCCAAAGACCAAGAGGAGGCCGCCGACGAGCAGCCGCAAGGTCTCTATCGGCACCACGGTCAGCGCCGGCCCGAGCACGGCAACCACCGCAGCGAGAGCCAGGGTCGCCGCGGCGACCCCAAGCAGCGTCGAGCGCCAGCCCCGGGTGACGCCGACCGCGAGCACGATCGTCAAGGCCTCCACCATCTCCACCGTCGAGGCCAAGAACGCGGCCGCGACCAGGAACCCGATTCGCACGCCCTCCAGTGTGGCCGCTCGGCACACTCAGGCGGGTCCGCCGCCCGCCAGAGCGGTCGGGGTAGGATGCCGTGGCCGCCACTGAGGGCTGCCGATTCCGGATGGACGTCAGCAAACAAGTGGACGTTGGTCCTTGGCGAAGCACATCTTCGTGACAGGCGGGGTGTCCAGCTCGCTGGGCAAGGGGCTGGCAGCCTCGTCGCTGGGCCGCCTCTTGAAGAGCCGGGGCCTGCGCGTGACCATGCAGAAGCTCGACCCCTACATCAACGTGGACCCGGGGACCATGAACCCTTACGAGCACGGCGAGGTGTTCGTGACCGACGACGGCGGCGAGACCGACCTCGACCTCGGCCACTACGAGCGGTTCATCAACGAGAACCTGCGGCGGGAATCCAACGCCACGACCGGCTCGATCTACCAAAGCGTCATCGCCAAGGAGCGCCGAGGTGACTTTCTAGGCAAGACCGTGCAGGTCATCCCCCACATCACCGATGAGATAAAGGACCGCATCCTGCGCCTCGGCGCGGACCCGATCGACGTGGTGATCACCGAGGTGGGGGGCACGGTCGGCGACATCGAGATCCTGCCGTTCCTCGAGGCGATCCGCCAGGTCCGCAAGGACGTCGGCCGGGACAACGTCTGCTATGTCCACGTCACGTTGGTGCCGTACCTTGGCCCCTCCGGGGAGCAGAAGACAAAGCCCACCCAGCACTCGGTGACCGAGCTTCGCAGCCGGGGCATCCAGCCCGACGTGATCGTGTGCCGCAGCGACCGAAGCATCTCGCTGGATCTCAAGCGCAAGATCTCGCTGCTGTCCGACGTGCCCATAGAGGGCGTCGTGTCCTGCATGGACGCCCCCAATCTGTACGAGATCCCCTTGGCACTGCACGAGGAGGGCCTCGACGACTATGTGTGCGCGCTGCTGCACTTCGACGGCGTCGGTCCCGACGGCGATCCGGAGCACCCCCTCGACCTCTCCGCTTGGGAGGAGCTCGTGCGGCGGGTCGAGGCAGCGACGAAGCCGGTGCGAATCGGCTTGATCGGCAAGTACGTCAACTTGCCCGATGCGTACCTCTCGGTGGTGGAGGCCCTGCGCCACGGTGGCTACCACCACGGCGCCGCCATCGAGCTCGACTGGATCCCGGCGGAGGAGGTCGTGGGCCTCCTCGGCGAGGGGAGGCTCAAGGACCTCGACGGGATAGTCATCCCCGGCGGCTTCGGCGAGCGGGGCATCGAGGGCAAGATCGCCGCGGCCACATACGCCCGCGAGCACGGGATTCCCTGTCTCGGGCTGTGCCTGGGCCGACAGACCATGGTCATCGATTTCGCACGAAACGTCGCCGGGCTTGCCGACGCCAACTCGCGCGAGTTCGACGCTCGGGCCCCGTACCTGGTGATCGACCTCATGGACGAGCAGCGTGAGGTGGTGGACATGGGCGGGACCATGCGCCTCGGGGTGTACCCCGCCCGCCTCCAGCCAGGATCGATGGTCGCAGCCAGCTACGGAGAGGACCTGGTCTACGAACGGCATCGGCACCGCTTCGAGGTCAACCCGCGTCACCGGGCTCGTTTGGAGGAGGCGGGGCTGGTTTGCTCGGGCACCTCGCCCGACGGCCGGCTGGTGGAGTTCATCGAGCTGCCGGGCCACCCCTTCTGGGTGGGCACGCAAGCCCATCCCGAGTTCAAGAGCCGACCCGACGCCCCGCACCCGCTGTTCCGCGACCTGGTGGGCGCCGCGGCTGTCAGGGCCGCTGCGCGCTTTCCCCACCTCTTCGATGTCGAGAGCTTGGTTTGAGCAACGGGGATCTGGATCACGGGGGTCTGGCGTTCCGCAAGCTCGGCGAGAGATCCATCTGGCAGGGCGCTGTCATCTCCGTCGCGGCTGGGACCTTCCTCGGGCCCGCCGGCGAGCGCTTCGAGCGCGAGGTGGTGCACCATCCGGGGGCGGTGGTCGTGGTCCCGCTCCTCGACAACAACCGGGTGCTGCTGGTGTGCCAGTACCGCGCCGCCGTCGACGCGGAGCTGCTCGAGGTCCCCGCCGGCAAGCGGGACATCCCCGAGGAGCCTCCAGAGGTCACCGCGAGCCGGGAGCTCGCCGAGGAGGTCGGCAAGGCGGCGGGCTCTTTTGAGCTCCTGGCGCGCTTTCACAACTCCCCGGGGTTCAGCGACGAGATGTCGTGGTGCTACCTCGCCCGGCACCTGAGCGACGTCCCGGGGGATCTCCAGGGCCTCGAGGAGCAACACCTGCGTCTGGAGGAGGTCGCGCTGGCCGACGTGCCCCGCCTGATCGCCACTGGCGAGATCATCGACGCCAAGACGATCATCGGTCTCCTCCTCGCCCGGGAGGCGATCGTCGCCCGATCATGACGCTGCGGTGTCCTAGGCGTGACGGGAGCATTACACTCGTTCCGATGGCGACCGACGCAACGATGCCCGACGCGATGCCCGACTCGAGGATGGGGAGCATCCAAGCGACCCTCGAAGGCGAGCGCGATTCCCTCCGGCGTCAGCTCGCCGAGCTCGGCGTCGGTTCTGTAGGGGTCGACTACGACGCCAACTTCGCCGACTCGAGCCAGGTCACCGCTGAACGTGGGGAAAACGAGGCCTTGACGATGTCGCTAGCGGAGTCCCTCCAGGAAGTCGAAGATGCCCTGGGCAAGTTCGCGACCGGCGAGTACGGGATTTGCGAGAACTGCCGCAAGCCCATCGCACCCGAGCGCCTCGAGGCCAAGCCCGAGGCCCGCCTCTGCATCACCTGCGCGGCCACCGCCGCGGCGGCGCGCCGCTGAGCCGACCCGGGCGCCAGCCGTCGAGGCCCTCGTGGATGCACCCTCAGGCCCTGGTGGCGATCGGGCTCGTCCTGGTCGCGGTGTTCGCCCTGCGCCGCAGCGTCGGCACCACCACCCTGCTCGTGCTCGCGGTGGCGCTGCC
>JBPCRR010000151.1:0-4776 GCA_050996645.1 Acidimicrobiales bacterium
CCTGTCGAGTCGGTGTACCTGGGCCCGGAGGCTGGCGAGGAGGAAAGAGCGCTTGCGCGGCGCTGCTCCGAAGCCGGCCTCCGGGTCTTTGACCTGGAGGCCGGCGTGCTGGAGCGCGTCGCCGCCACGGTCAACCCGCAGCCGCTGTTGGCGGTGGTCCGCCGGGTCGACATCGCCTTTGACACCCTCGCCGGCCGGCACCCCACGCTGGTGGTGGTCTGCGTCGAGGTCCGTGACCCAGGGAACGCCGGCACGATCCTGCGCTCCGCCGAGGCAGCCGGTTCCGACGGGGTGATCTTCTGCGAGGGGACCGTCGACCTGTTCAACCCCAAGACCGTTCGGGCCTCCGCCGGGGCGCTGTTCCACGTCCCGGTCGCGCTGGCCGCCGGCGCAGCCGCCGAGACGCTTGCCCTCGTGTGGGAGTGGGGCCTGGTGCGCCTGGGGCTGGTCGCGTCGGGGGGCGAAGGCTACGACAGCGCGGACCTAACCCAACCGCTGGCGATCGTGGTCGGCAACGAAGCCAATGGGCTGGCGCCGGAGCTGCGCTCGACCCTCGACCGCTGCCTCAGCATCCCGATGCCGGGCAGGGCCGAGTCCCTCAACGTTTCGATGGCGGCGACGGTGATGTGCTTCGAGGCCGCCCGCCAAAGGCGCGCCCGGGACACAGCCGCGCCGGCTGCGGGCGCCGCCTGGGGTCAGCGGTGAGCTTCGACTCTCTGCCGGACGCGGTCGTGACATTGGACCGTGCGCTGCGCATCACCTCTGTCAACGCCGCCGCGGAGAGGCTGAGCGGCTTCGCATCGGGGTCGCTGGTTGGCCGGGAGATAGCCGAAGCGCTGGGCCTGCAAGACGGCGACGGCGCGCCGGCGTGGGCCGGCGGCTGGCACCCATCTGCGGTCCTGCCACGGACCCGGGGGATCCCTGAGCAGAACGTCAGCCTCCGCCGGGCCGACGGTGCGAGGGTCGTGGCGGCGGGAACCGGCTCCTATGTGCGAGGACCCGGGGGCGTCTTGCAGGGGGCGGTGATCTCGCTGCGACCTCGGGGACGGGTGTCGAGTGGGATCGACATCGTCTCCACGGTCAGCCACGAGCTGCGATCGCCCCTCACCTCGGTGAAGGGATATGCCAGCCTCCTGCTCAGCCGATGGGACCGCTTGAGCGACGGCCAGAAGCAGATGATGCTCCGGCAGGTCGAACACGACGCCGACCGGGTGACGCGACTGATCAACGAGCTACTGGACATCAGCCGTTTGGAGACCGGGCGCCTGGTCCTGCGCCGCCAGATGGTCTCGCTCAAGGGCCTGGCGGCGGCCGTCGTGGACAACGTGGCGCTCGAGTGGCCCGAACTGGAGGCCACGTTGTGCTTTTCGCCCGGGTTCCCCGAGGTGTATGCCGATGCCGACAAGCTCGAGCAGGTGCTCACCAACCTGGTCGAGAACGCCTGCAAGTACGGCAGCGCCGGCGAGCTTGGGATCGAGGGCGACGCCGCTGCTGGCGAGGTCTCGGTGACGGTGGCCGATCGGGGGGAGGGCATTCCTGAGGCCGACCTGGCGAAGGTGTTCACGAGGTTCTTCCGCCGCTCGGAGGGCCGCCCCAGTGGCTCGGGTCTCGGCCTTTGGATCTCCCGGGGGCTGGTGGAAGCCCACGGGGGGCGCCTGGAAGCTCGCTCTATTGTGGGGCAGGGCTGCTCGTTTGTCTTTACGCTTCCCTTGGCCGATCCCGACGAGAGCCGGCATGAACCATGACCGAACCCGAAATCGCCGACGCGCTCGCCGACACAGAGGCTGAAGCCGCGCGACGACTGGGCGCGGCCAACACCCTTGACGAGCTCCACCAAACGGTCGCAGAGGTGTTGGGAAAGAGGTCCTCGATCGCAGCGCTCAACAACCGCTTGGGCCGGATCGCTCCCGAGGATCGGCGGGCTGCGGGAGCGCTGATCAATGTCACTCGATCGCGGTTGGCCGACCTCGCCGCCGAGCGCAAGGCGGCGCTCGAAGCGGCCGCTCGGCGCGAGCGCCTCGAGGCGGAGCGACTCGACTTGACCGAAGCCTTGCTGGCGCCGTTCGCGCCCGGGCAGCCGTGGCCGTCGCGCGGGCACCTCAACCTTGTCACCCAGACGCGCGACGAGCTGGAGGACACCTTCATCGGGTTCGGCTTCGACGTCGCCGAAGGGCCCGAGGCGGAGACCGACTGGTACAACTTCGAGGCTCTCAATATGCCGCCCGACCACCCTGCGCGCGGGATGTGGGACACGCTGTACCTAAAGCTCGGCGATCCCGAGACGGTGATGCTGCGGACCCACACCTCGCCAGTGCAGATCCGGCTCATGGAGACCCATCGGCTGCCCATCTACAGCGTCATGCCCGGCCGTTGCTACCGCCGAGACACACCTGACGCGCGTCACTTTCCGTTCTTCCACCAGATCGATGGGCTCGTCGTCGACCGCGGCATCAGCTTCGCTGACATGGCCGGCACCATCGAGGCCTTCACCTCGGCGTTCTTCGGCCCGGGCATGCACTCGCGCCTTCGGCCGTCGTACTTTCCTTTCACCGAACCTTCTGCGGAGTACGACGTGACCTGCCCCATCTGCGCCGGCGCCGGGTGCCGGACCTGCTCGGGGTCGGGTTGGATCGAGCTCGGGGGCTGCGGGATGATGGACCCCAACGTGTTCGAAGCGGTGGGGATCGACGCCGAGGAATACACCGGGTTTGCCTTCGGCTTTGGCATCGACCGCCTCGCCCAGGTGCGGATCGGCTTGACCGACATGCGCCTCCTCCTCTACAACGACCTGCGCTTCCTGGCCCGGTACTGAACGAGTGCGCGCCCCGCTGTCCTGGCTCCATGACTACGCCCCCTTCGACCAGTCGGTCGAGGTGCTCACCGACGCGCTGTCGAACCTCGGGCTGGTCGTCGAGGGCGTGGCGCGCATCGGCGGTGGGCTCGGTGGGGTGGTCGTCGCCCGGGTCCTCGAGATCCGGGCGCATCCCGACGCCGACCGCATCCGCCTCGTCGACGTCGACGCCGGAGGCCCCAGCCCTCTCCAGATCGTCTGCGGGGCGCACAACTTCTCCGTTGGCGACCTCGTGGCCCTCGCGACGGTTGGCGCGGTGCTGCCGGGAGGGGTCGAGATCGCACGGCGAAGGATGCGCGGTGAGATCTCCGATGGGATGCTCTGCTCGCCCGTGGAGCTCGGCCTTCCTACAGTCGCGGGCACCGACGGATTGCTGGTCCTTCCTGCCGGCCTGGCCTCGCCGGGCGCCCCGCTGAGCGAAGCGCTCCAGCTCAGCGGGGACGTGGTGTTCGATCTCGAGATCAGCCCGAACCGCCCCGATGCCATGTCCATGGCCGGCGTCGCTCGGGACTTGGCGGCCGCGCTCGGCCTGCCGTGGACCCCGGCCGAAGGGGTTCCCTGGGCTCCGGCGGGCGGGCCTGCGCCGACGACCTGTGCATCGGTGGCCTCCTTGCGCGTAGAGGCGCCAGAGCTGTGTCCCCGCTTCACGGCGACGCTCGTCGACGGCGTGGTGGTGGGACCCTCGCCGGCGGGCTTGGCCCGTCGCCTGACGTTGGCGGGGATGAGGCCGATCAACCACGTGGTCGACGTCTCCAACTACGTGATGCTCGACATCGGCCAGCCCAACCACGCCTATGACGTCGAACGTCTCGGCGGCGCGGGACTGCTGGTGCGCCGGGGCCGCATCGGCGAGGCGGTGACCACCCTCGACGGGATGTCGCGGGCGGTCGGGCCCGAGGACTGCCTGATCTGCGATGCCGAGTCTGTCCCTGTCGGCATCGGCGGGATCATGGGCGGCGCCTCCTCGGAGATTTCGGAGTCGTCCACCGCCGTTCTCCTCGAAGCCGCCTGGTTCGACCCGCTCGCCATCGCACGCACGGGCAAGCGCCTCGGCCTGCACAGCGAGGCGCGTGCCCGCTTCGAGAAGGGGGTGGACCCCACGGCTGCCCCGGTAGCGGTCGAACGGTTCGTGACACTCCTGGCCGCCGGCCAGTCTTCCGCGCTGGCGCGGGGCGCCACGATGGAGGAGCGCTCCGATCTCCTGCCCACCCCAGGCTCAGTCGAGGTCCGCACCGACCGCGTCAACCTCGTGCTCGGCACATCCCTGTCGGACGACGACGTCTCCCGTTTGCTCTCGCCCATTGGCTTCGCCGCCGCGTTGGCGTCTCCTGGCACCCACGTGGTGCAGATCCCCAGCTGGCGGCTCGACAGCACCCGGGAGATCGACGTCATCGAAGAGGTCGCCCGGCTGAACGGTTACCACAACATCCCACGCTCGCTGCCCTCCGGCGGCCGGCCGGGGGCACGCCTCACGCCCTACCAGCGCGAACGCCGGCGGGTCAAGGAGATACTGGCAGGTTGCGGGATCGACGAGGCGTGGACCACCACGTTCCTCGCGCCAGACGACCTGACGCGCGTCGGGCTGGACCGGGCTGCGGTGGAGGTGACCAATCCCCTCGATCACGACTACTCGGTGTTGCGGCCCTCCCTGCTGCCGGGCCTGCTCAGCGCGGTCAGGTTCAACGTGGATCACCAGCAGTCGGATGTGCGGCTCTTCGAGGTCGGCCGTGTCTTCGGTCCGCCGGCGGAGGGGGCCAACCTGCCCGAGGAGCGCGAGGACGTGGCGGTCGTGATCGCCGCGCCAGGGGTCGACGCTCGCTGGACGGTATGGGTGTGGCGCGTTCTCTCCGAAGCACTCCGACTCGACGGGGTGTCGCTGCGCGCCGCGCCGGCCCCGGGGCTGCATCCTGCGCGCAGCGTAGAAG
>JBPCRR010000109.1:0-8004 GCA_050996645.1 Acidimicrobiales bacterium
TCGGGCCGGCTACCCCGCTCAAAGGGCCGCTCGGGCCGGCTACCCCGCTCAAATGGCCGCTCGTGCCTGCTACCCCGCTCAAATGGCCGCTCGGGCCCGGGCGTTGGGTGCTCCTCGCGACGGCCGACGACCTCGCCTACGGAGCCGGGGTTTGGGCAGGCGTGCTCGCTGGCCGGTCCCTCGCCGCCTTGCGTCCCCAGCTACGGTTTGGCTGAGCAGCTCGTTGCTCCGCGGGCGCCACTAGGACCCGGTCAACAAGCCGCCGGACAAGCTCGGCGCCCGAGGCTTCAGCCAGCCTCGCCCCACAGGTACTGAAGCGCATAGCCCCGCCAGGGCCGCCAGCGTTCGGCGAGAGCCGTCGCCGAACGAGGATCACCGGCAACGCCGAGGCGTTCGAGGCCTCGCCGGACGCCGAGGTCGCCAGCGAGAAAGGCGTCGGGGTCGCCAAGTCCGCGCAGAGCCACATACTGCGCGGTCCACGGACCGATACCGGGCAGCGCCGTGAGCCTGGCGATCAGATCGGCCCGGTCCGCGCCGGGATCGACCGATACCTCGCCAGAAGCGAGGGCGCCGGCCAAGGTCTTCAACGCCTGGCGGCGCGACGCGGGCATCGGGAGCAGCCGGTCGGGGCAGTCGCGTATGGCTTCGGGCTCGGGCCAGAGGTGGGTGAGCCCAGCCGTCGGGGAGGCCAGGGGCTGGCCGAGCTCCGCGACCAGTCGAGCGGCCAGCGCCTTTGCGCCGGCGAGCGACACCTGCTGGCCGAGCACCGCGCGAAGCGCCAGCTCCGAGCCGTCGACGGTGCTGGGGATCCGCCGGCCGGGGGTCTTGCGAACCAGCGCACCAATCGTGGGATCGCTTCCAAGCGCCTCGCCCACGGCTTCGGGGTCGGCGTCGAGGTCGAGGAGGCGCCGGCAGCGCTGCACCGCGGCACCGAGATCCCTGATGTCGCCCAGCCGCAGGGTGCACGCCAACCAGGTCGCAGAGGAGGGGTCGTTCGCGACGGTGAGCTCCACGGTCGCAGGGCTCCGGGGGAGCGACAGGCTACGACGGTAGGTGGTGCCGTCCACTTCTTCGATCCCCGGAACCGCACGGCGGCCGAGGAACTCGATCGCCTCGGACCCCGCAAAGGGGCTTCGATAGGCCAGCCGGAGGTGCAGCGCGCCTGGGCCAACGGCACCGACAACCGATCCGCGCTTGGAGCGAAGCTCGGTCGGTGTGGCGGCGAACACGGCGCGCACGGTGTCGTTGAACTGGCGGACAGACGCGAAGCCGGCCGCGAACGCCACGTCGGTCAAGCTCAGGTCGCTGGTCTCGATCAGGACACGCGCGGCGTGGGCGCGCTGGGCGCGGGCCAAGGCGATGGGACCCGCACCCACTTCCTCGCGCAGCTGGCGGTTGAGGTGCCGTTCGCTGTAGCTGAGGCGGCGGGCCAGGCCCGAGACTCCCTCACGGTCGACCACACCGTCGGCGATCAGGCGCACGGCCGACCAGATCCGCCCGGGTGTTCCACTCGGGGGATCCGGGCGAGGCATCTGGCCGGCAGCGCTTGCACGCACGAAAGCCCGCCAGCTGGGCGGCTGCCGCGGTCGGGAAGAACGTTGGCCGCCTTCGGCGTCATCGCCGGGCAACTCGGGCGGCAGTAGATGCCAGTGGAGGTGACCGCAGTGACGAACCACCCGTCGAAGCGGGAGTCCTTGCTCTGCACGGCCCGGTAGCAACTCTCGAAGTCCTCGACCACGCCTGCCAGCTTGGCCCGCGACCGGCGCGGTTGCTAGCGGTTTTCGGACACGGCCTCCACCAGGAGGGATCAGCCCGAACTGGCCAGCAGAAGCTCTTGGGCCAAAGCCTCGCTTCGCACCCTGGAACCGGCGAGCAACAGGTACACGAGGCCACCCACCGCGACGCCGCTGTAGACGCTGAAGTCCGCACCGCCGGTCCAGTGCGACAACGGGCTCACGTAGAACGAGGTGTTGATGGTGAGGATCGAAGCCACGCTGCCGAGGACCTGGGCGACGATCGCCGGCCAGTGGATTCCGCCCGAGCGCCAATAGAGGCTCCCGCGGTCCGTCCGCTGGAGCTCGGATGACACATAGCGCCAGCGTCGCAGGCCCCAATCAACCAGGAAAATGGCCATCCATGGGGCGATCCACGCGATGACCACCGCCACGAAGTCCTGCAGCAGGGTGCTAAACGACGAGGAGAAGACCGCGTACGTCGTCAGGCCGAAGGCGATCACCGTGTCCACGAGCACCGCCTGGTAGCGCTTGACCCGCAGGCCGAGCGCCTGGAGCGTGACGCCCGAGGAGTACAGGTCGAGGCTGTTGATCGCGAAGAGCTGGACGACGGACACCACGAGAAACGGGACCAGGAACCAGCCCGCAAAAGCGTGTGGGAAGTCGCTGATCGGGCTGCCCCCGGCGGTGGGCACGTAGGTCGCCACTGCGGCCCCCAACAGCATTATGAGGATCTGAGGGACGGCGCTGCCGAGGAAGATCCAACCTATGATCCCCGCGCGGCTGGACGCCCTCGGCAGGTAGCGGGAGAAGTCGTTGCCGGACTCCACCCAGCCGAGCCCGGCGAGGGTGATCATGAACGCCATTCCGACCGAGAGGGTCTGCCAGTTGGCGCCGTGGCGGACGCCGTGAAGGTTCGCCTTGCCCAGGGTCAGTACGGCCAGGACCACGTAAAGGATGATGAACGGCACGATCAGCGCCCGCAGCACCTTGACCACCGTGGCGTGACCGAGGACCGGCAGCACTGTTTGAAGGCCGGCGGCCGCCACGATGAAGCCAACCTTCAGGGGCGTTCCCGCATGGATACCCCCCTTGGCCGCAAGAGCCAAGAAGGCCAGCACGGTAAGCACCAACCCCTCGGTCTCGAAGCCAACCAGGGTGATCCAGTTGAAGAAGGCGAGCAGGCGCGAACCCTGCGGGCCGAAGCTCGCCCGGTTGATCGTGAAGGTGGTGGTGCCGGCGTCGGGGCCCTGAAGGCTGCAGACACCGAGCAGCAGGTACGAGAGGTTGCCGATGATGATCAGCACCACTGCTTGGCCGAAGGTGAAGCCGAACGTCATGAGCAACGCGCCGTAGACGAGGTACTCGAACTGCACGCTGGCGCCCGCCCACATCCCGAACAGGTCCCGCGGCCGCGCCCACCGCTCGCTTTCCGGAATGAAGTCGATCCCGTGCTGCTCTATGTGGAACGGCGCGTCGGCCGCCGGCATCGCCTGGGCTGTGGCAGTGCGGGTGTCGGCCATCAGGCCAGCCCCGCCAGGCGCTCGGCCAGTCCGAGGTATGTGACGGGGGTGAGCGCCATCAGGCGCGCCTCGGCGTCGGGGGGCAGCCCGAGCCCTCTGATGAACCGCCGGACGCCTTCCTCGTCGACTCGCGCCCCCTGCGTCAGCTCCTTGAGCCTCTCGTAGGGCTCGGGCAGCCCGTAGCGGCGCATCACCGTCTGAATGGCCTCCCCGAGCACCTCCCAGTGCGCGTCGAGCGCCGCGGACATCGTCGCAGGATCCGGCGTCACGCGGGCAAGGCCGCGCAGCGCGGAGCCGATGGCGAGGCCTGAGTGCGCCATGGCGAGTCCGACGTTGCGGATGGCCGAGGAATCCGACAGGTCGCGCTGCATCCTCGAGACCGTCAGCTTCGTCGCCAGGTGCTCGAGGAGGGCGCTGGAGATCCCGGCGTTGGCTTCGGCGTTCTCGAAGTCGATCGGGTTGACCTTGTGGGGCATCGTCGAGGAGCCGACCTCACCGGCGACCTTGCGCTGACGCAGAAGGTCGCGGCTGATGTACTCCCACATGTCGCGGCAGAAGTCCAACACGATGGAGTTGAACCGGATGACGCCGTGGAAGACCTCGGCCAACGAGTCGTGGGGCTCGATTTGGGTGGTCAGCGGGTTCCACAACAGCCCGAAGCTCTCCACGAACTCTCGGGACACCTGGTCCCAGGGGACATCTGGATAGGCGGTCACGTGCGCGGCGAAGGTCCCCACCGCCCCGTTGAACTTCCCTTGGAGCGAGACCGCCCGCAAGCCGTCGATCTGGCGACGCCACCGGCGTACGAAGACCGCCAGCTCCTTGCCCAACGTGGTGGGGGTGGCGGGCTGGCCGTGGGTGTGGCTGGGCATCGCCAAGGCGGCGTGCTCCCTGGCGACGGCGTCGACGGCGCCGACGAGCTGTTCGGCCAGCGGAAACCACGCCTGGTCCAGGCCCTCGCGGAGCATGAGGGCGTGGGCGAGGTTGTTGATGTCCTCGGACGTGCAGCCAAAGTGCACGAACTCCGCGGAGGGCCCGAAGCCGATGGCGCCGAGGCGCTCCTTCAGGTAGTACTCCACGGCCTTCACGTCGTGATTGGTGACCTTTTCGATCTCGGAGATGCGGGCCGTGTCATCGGGACCGAAGCCGTCAACCCAGCCCCGGATAACTGCGGCGGTATTGGGAGCGACCTGGGCCAGCTCGGGCAGGTCCGGGCGGGCGGCCAGCGCCAGCAGCCACTCCACCTCGACGGCGAAGCGCTGGCGCATCAGCGCATGCTCGGAGAAGGCGTCGGCGAACTTGTCGACTCGGGATGCGTAGCGGCCATCCAGTGGTGAAAGAGCCGAAGCGGAGGGGAGCACCTCGCCGATGGTAGCCAGGCGCGGCAGCGCCCCCGATGGCCTGCGGCCGACGAGGGGGGGCAACCCTCCTCGGCACCGCCGGCCGGGGGGCGTAACGTCGAGCTGACCGCTCAAAGGAGTGACCATGCTCAAACGGAGGAAACCCGAACCCGCACAACCGCCGCCCTCCGGTGCGGCGGGCGCCTCGGAACCTGTCGACCCCGCGCCGCCCGCAGGCGCTGCGGCGGCTCCGCCGCTCGAAGTCCCCCGGACCAAGACGTCTGCCACCTACCTAGGCGTAGGGGTCGGCCTCGTGATCCTGGTGCTGGTCTTGGACTTCATCATTCAGAACCTCAACGACGCCAGCGTGCACTTCTTCACCGCACACTTTCGGCTGCCTGTCGGGCTGCTCATCCTCATCGCAGCCGTGGCCGGCGGCCTCATCGTGTGGCTGGTGGGCGTGGCGCGGGTGGCGCAGCTTCGCCTGATGGCGCGCCGGCACCGCAAGGCGCACTCGACCGCGTAGCTGCTGGCTGGGCGCCGCCAGGTGCCCGACCCGCTTCGGGCGGGACTGGACGGCCCAGGCCTCCTCGGTCACCATGGCCCGATGGGTCCGGGGGAACTCTTCGATCAGGACCAGGTCCCCGCGGTGGCCCCGGTCATCGAGGGGAGCCCCTCCCGCGGGCGGGCAGCTGCGACCCCCCGACCGGCGCGGCCGTCGGTTGCCCAGAGCGCCACGGTCATGGCCGCGGGGACCTTGCTGTCGCGCCTTACCGGGTTCCTGCGGATCCTGGCGATCGTCTACGTGTTCGGCTACACCGGCGCCGCTGATGCCTACAACTACGCCAATTCGGTCCCCAACGTGGTCTATGACCTCCTGCTCGGGGGCATCCTCTCGGCCACCTTGATCCCGGTCTTCGTGGAGCAGTTCGCCAAGCGCGACGAGGAAGAGGGCATCCGCGCGATCTCCGCCATCCTCACGGCCATAGCCGCCGCGCTCGTCGTGCTGACCGTTGCGCTGTACGCACTGGCGCCGCTGGTGATCCGCTTCTACCTGCTGCGGGTCCACACGGCAGCGGCACCCGACGAGAGGGCCGTCGCAGTCAGCCTCCTTCGGCTCTTCGCACCCCAGGTCCTGCTTCTCGGCGGGATCGTCGTGTCGAGCGCGTTGCTCAACGCGCGGCGGCGCTTCACCGCGGTGGCGTTCTCACCGGTGGTCAACAACCTCATTGCCATCACGGCGATCCTCGTGACGAAGGTCGTGGCCGACAACGTGGCCGTGGGCCCGCTGCGCCACGACCACCGGGCGATCTGGATCCTCGGCATCGGCCCGACGGCCGGCTATCTGGTGCAGCTGGTGGTCCAGCTGCCCGCCATGCGCAGGGCGGGCATCCGGCTCCGCCCGGTGTGGGACCTTCGCCACCCCGCCGTGCGCCGCGTCTTGGGGTTGTCCTACTGGCTGGTCGGCGTGGTGGTGGCCAACCAGGTGTCGCTCAACCTGATCCTCGTGATCGCCGGGCACCACACCGGCGATTTCACCGTGTACCAGACGGCCTACCAATTCTTCCAGCTCCCGTATGCGCTGTTCGCGGTGTCTGTGGCCTCGGCCCTGACTCCGGACCTGGCGGAGCGCTGGACCCGTCGGGACCCCCGGGGCTTCCGCCGGCGGGTCATCATCGGGATCCGGGTGACCCTGGCGGTGATGGTGCCAGCTGCAGCCGGCTATGCGGTGATCGCCGAACCGCTCATCCGCGTGGCGGTGGCCCATGGCCACGCGACCCCCGCCGCCGCCCACGCCGTCGCGGCGACCCTCGCGCTGTTCGCGGCGGGGTTACCCGGCTTCTCCGCCTTCCTCCTCCTCATGAGGGCGTATCAGGCGATGCAGGACACCCGGACGATGTTCTGGCTCTACGTGGTCGAAAACGCCGTGACCGTCGCGGCGGCCGTCGTCTTGTACCCCCTCATGGGAGTCAAGGGGCTGGCCTTGGCCTGGGCGGGGCCGTACACGGTCGGTGCGGTGGCGGCGGTGGTGATGCTGCAGCGCCGCGTCGGCTCGCTCGGCGGGGCGCTGAGCGTCAGAGCCATGTGGAGGGTTGCCCTCGCCACTGCCGCGATGGCCGCGGTGCTTCTCGCCGTCCGCGCTGGATGGCCCGCCGGAGGCGGCGACGCCTCCTTGGTGCTCGAGCTGGCCGTCTCGGTGGCAGCGGGAGCGGCGACATTTGCTTATGCGGCGCGCTCCCTCGGGATCAAGGAGGTCAGGCCCATCCTGCGCCTCGTCCGGCGCCGGCGCCTCTGACCGGACGGGCAGGTGGCAGGTCGAAGGCAGGCGGCCGGGCGCCACGACGGGAGCGCTGGCGCGCGGCGGCCTCGACCGCGAGGCGATCGACCAGGTCGTTCATCACGTGGTTGCTGTGGCCTTTGATCCAGCGGAAGCGGATCCGGTCGGGGTCGGCCAGGTACTCCCCTATGAGTGGCTCCCAGAGGTCACGGTTGGCGACTGGCTTCTTCTGGGAGTTGCGCCAACCCCGTTCCAGCCAGCCCTCCCACCACCGGTCCCGGAAGCAGTTGACCACGTAGGTCGAGTCGCTCACCACCTCCAACGGGCCGTCGAGGGCCTTGACCGCCTCGAGGGCGGCTTGGATCTCCATCCTTTGGTTGGTGGTGTGGGCGGCGTGGCCGCTTGCGAAGGATCCGTCGGGCACGGCCCATGCCCACCCTCCGGGTCCCGGGTTTCCCTGGCATGCGCCGTCGGTGAAGACCGTCGTCGGCTCGCTGGTCACCTGACCAGCATGACCGCGGAATCCGCGCCGCACCGACACCGATCGGCGCGACGATGGAAGGGTGATCTTCGACGGCTTCTCCCACCAGTTGCCCGACATCGACCCCGAGGAGACCTCAGAGTGGATCGACTCGTTCGATGCGGTCCTTGACGAGCACGGCAAGACGCGCGCGCGGTTCCTGCTCATGAAGCTCCTCGAGCGCGCCCGGGCGAACCAGGTCGGCTTCCCCGCCACGGTGTCGACCCCCTACGTCAACACGATCCCACCTGACCAGGAGCCCTGGTTCCCCGGCGACGAGCACATGGAGCGTCGGATCCGGGCCTACATCCGCTGGAACGCCGCAGCCATGGTGGTACGCGCCAACCACGCCGCCGAGGGCATCGGCGGCCACCTGGCGACCTTCGCCAGCTCGGCGTCGCTGTACGAGGTGGGGTTCAACCACTTCTTCCGCGGCAAGGCCAACGGTCAGGCCGGTGACCAGGTGTTCTTCCAGGGCCACGCCGCCCCCGGCAGCTACGCCCGGGCCTTCACCGAGGGCCGGCTCACCGAGAACCAGCTCGACCACCTCCGCCAGGAGATCGGGGGCGGGCCCGGCGGGGGGCTGTCCAGCTACCCCCACCCCCGGCTC
>JBPCRR010000238.1:0-5758 GCA_050996645.1 Acidimicrobiales bacterium
GGTCTCACCGGCGTGATCCTCGAAGCCACCATCAGCCTGTTGTCGATCGAAACCGCCACGATGCGCGTCGTCGGTGAACGAATACCGGACCTGGACGCGCTGATGTCGAAGATGGTCGCCGCGGACGCCCACCACCAGTACTCGGTTGCCTGGGTCGACTGCCTTGCGCGCGGCCGCTCGCTCGGGCGCTCGGTCCTGGAGCTGGGCGACCACGCCCGACGCGACGAGCTCCCCCTCGGCCGTCGCAGCACCGCAAGAGCGTTGGAGTTCCGCCCGTACGATCGTGCCGTCGCCCCGCCGTGGGCGCCTCCGCGGCTGCTCAACCGCTGGACGGTCGCGGCGTTCAACGAGGCGTGGTTCCGCAAGGCCTCGAAGACCTCCGAGACCCACTTGGTGTCAGCGGGCTCGTTCTTCCACCCACTGGACCTCGTGTCGGGGTGGAACCGCGTGTACGGACGCCACGGCTTCCTCCAGTACCAGATGGTGGTCCCGGACGGGGAGGAAGAGACACTGCGAAGGTCCATTGAAGCGCTCGCCGACGCCAGGTGCACTTCGTTTGTCAACGTATTGAAAAGGTTCGGAGCGGCCAACCCCGCACCGCTGTCTTTCCCCCGACCTGGCTGGACGCTGGCGATCGACATGCCGGCGAGCGCCGAGGGCCTCACCGGGTTGCTCGACCGCCTTGACGAGATGGTGGTGTCTGCAGGCGGCAGGGTGTACCTCGCCAAGGATTCCCGCCTGCGTCCGGACCTGTTGGCCGCCATGTACCCTGAGCTCGCACGGTGGCAGGCGGTGCGGGCCCGGGTCGATCCCGAGGGCCGGCTGCGCTCGGACCTGGCCCGCCGGCTGCCCGCCCTCGGCCCTGTTGGAGGAACCTCGTGAAAGACGCCCTCGGCACCGTCCAATCAGTCTTGGTCCTGGGCGGCTCGTCGGAGATCGGGGTCGCCATCGCAGCCAAACTGGCTGCACCCCGGCGAGCCATGGTCGTGCTCGCCGGCCGTGACCCAGCAGCGCTCGACGCCGCCGCCGGCACCGTCCGCTCGGCGGGCGCCGCCAAGGTGGAGACCATGATGTTCGACGCGCTGGATACCGCGAGCCACGACGGCTTCGTCGAACGGGTGGCCGAGACCATCGGGGACCTCGACGTGGTGGTGCTGGCCTTCGGGGTGTTCGGCGACCAGGACGACGACGCGGCGGGCGGCGACGGGGCAATACGCGTCGCCCAGACCAACTACGTGGGCGCCGTGTCGATCAGCTTGGCCGTTGCCAGGGTGCTGCGCCAACAGGGCCACGGGACCCTCGTCGTGTTGTCGTCGGTGGCTGGCGAACGGGTCCGGCGCGCCAACTTCATCTACGGCTCCACCAAAGCGGGCCTCGATGGGTTCGCTCAGGGCCTGGGCGACTCGCTGATCGGCACCGGCGCGTCGGTGTTGATAGTTCGCCCTGGCTTCGTCGAGACCAAGATGACCGCCGGCATGGACCCGGCGCCACTGTCCACGACCCCGGAGGCGGTGGCCGAGGCCACGGCAAGGGCCCTGGCGTCAGGGCGAGAGGTGATCTGGGTCCCCGCGATCCTGCGGGCGGTCTTCGCCGTCTTCCGCCACCTTCCGCGGCCGATCTGGCGGCGGCTGCCGGTCTAGGCCCCCGGGTGACTGCGCCTAGCAACGAACGGCCGGCGCCGGCGAGAGTCGCGGACAGCCCGGTCTCTGGCGCGAAGCACGCGGGACTTGCCGCGTTCGACTTCGACGGCACCTTGGTGCCCGGTGACAGCCTCGCGCCATTTCTCGGGCGCCTGCTCGGCAGGCGGCGCTTCGCGGAGGTTCTGGCAGCTGCGGGGCCGGGGATGGTTGCGGGCTATCGGCGCGGGGGGCGCGACGCGGCGAAGGCCGCCCTGCTCCGGCGCGCGTTGTCCGGCCTGGAAGCCGAACGCGCCGAGGCGGAAGGGCGCGCCTACGGCCGAGCACTGGCCCACAGGATCCGGCCGGAGATGTCCGCGCGGATCCGCTGGCACCGCGGCCAGGGGCATCACCTGGTGCTGGTCTCGGCGGCGCTGATGCTGTACCTGGGACCGTTCGCCACCGTGGCGGGCTTCGACCAGGTGATCGCCACCCGTTTGGAGGTGGGCGCCGACGGTCGCCTGACTGGGCGACTGGAGGGGCGCAACGTCCGCGCCGGCGAGAAGGCCCGCCTCCTCGGCGACGTCCTTCGGGCGATGGCGCCGTCCTTGACCGAGGTCTGGGCCTACGGCGACAGCGCCGGCGACCGCGAGCTTCTCGAGATGGCCGACCACCCCACCCTTGTGGGATCCCACAGGCCGTGGCGACGCGCTCGGGATGCCGGTCGCCGCGGCGGCGGCTGATCGGCGAGAATGGTCAGATGCCACCCACCGCGCTCGTAACCGGGATCACCGGCCAGGACGGCTCCTACCTCGCCGAGCTTCTCCTGTCGAAGGGGTACGAGGTGATAGGGCTGCACCGCCGCAGCAGCACCGTCACCTTCGAGCGCATCACCCATCTGACCGACCGGATCACCCTGGTGCCGGCCGACCTCCTCGACGAGGCGTCGATGATCCGGGTGTTGCGGGACTACCAGCCGTCGGAGGTGTACAACCTCGCCGCCCAGTCCTTCGTGCAGACCTCCTTCGCCCAACCCCTGCTCACGGGGGAGGTGACCGGGCTCGGCGTGACCCGGCTGCTCGACGCCATACTGCTCACCGACCCGGCCATCCGCTTCTACCAGGCCAGCTCGAGTGAGATGTTCGGCAAGGTGCTCGAGGTCCCACATACCGAGTCCACCCCGTTCTACCCGCGCAGCCCATATGGCGTTGCCAAGGTCTACGGCCACTGGATGACCATCAACTATCGGGAGTCCTACGGATTGCACGCCAGCTCGGGGATCTTGTTCAACCACGAGAGCCCGCGGCGGGGACTCGAGTTCCTTCCGCGAAAGGTGAGCTTCAGCGCCGCGGCGATCAAGCTGGGGCTGCAAAAGGAGGTTTCGCTCGGCAACCTCGAAGCGCAGCGGGACTGGGGATACGCGGCGGACTACGTCAAGGCCATGTGGCTGATGCTGCAGCAGGACACTCCGGGCGACTACGTGGTGGCGACGGGTGAGACCCACTCGGTGCGCGAGTTGTGCCAGGTCGCCTTCGACCAGGTGGGCCTCGACTACGAGGACCACGTCGTGATCGATCCGCAGTTCTTCAGGCCTGCCGAGGTGGACCTATTGATCGGAGACCCGACCCACGCCCACGAGGCGCTCGGCTGGAAGCCCGAGGTCGGCTTCGAGGAGCTGGTGCGGATGATGGTCGACGCCGACCTCGCCGCTTTGTCCGAACGATGAGCCGCGTCGCCGGCTAAGCGCCGGCGCGGGTGGCCA
Organism: Acidimicrobiales bacterium; assembly: GCA_050996645.1. Classification (GTDB taxonomy): domain Bacteria; phylum Actinomycetota; class Acidimicrobiia; order Acidimicrobiales; family Palsa-688; genus JBPCRR01. The sequence goes on from JBPCRR010000238.1 coordinate 3,379, forward strand.
CGCCTATGCCGGCGCCCCGCCAACCAGGGACCAACTGGAGGTCGCCGTAGAAGGGGGCGTCGCCGAAGGGGTACAGGTGCCCGCTGGCGCCGAACTCGAGGTAACCGCCCCCGTCGGCGGTGGCCGCCGCGGAGGTGACGGAAGCGGAGATCCCGAGCGCGGGCAGGGCTCCTTCGAAACGTGCGTGGCCGAAGTTGAAGATGCCGCCGTCTGCGGCGACGAGGTTGTAGCCGACGTCGTCGGGTGAGGCCATCATGGTGACGACCGGGCGGTTGAGCCGCAGGTTGCCGGTGGAGCCGTAGAAGCCCGCAGCGCCGAAGTTGAAGATCCCGCCGTCGGAGGCCACGAGCCAGTAGCCCCAGGCTCCCCGCAGCGCTGCCATGCCCACCACCGGCGCGTTGAGGCGCATCGCGCCTGTGGAGCCGAGGAACGGAGCGTCGCCGAAGTTGAAGATGCCACCGTCGCTGGCGAAGAGCCAGTAGCCGCGGCCGTCGGGGGTGGGCGCCATGCCGATGACCGGCTTGTTGAGGCGCATCGCGCCCGTGGAGCCGAGGAACGGGGCGTCGCCGAAGTTGAAGATGCCGCCGTCGGCCGCCACCAGCCAGTAGCCGAGCCCGTCGGGGGTGGCGGCCATGCCGATGATCGGCTTGTTGAGCCGCATGTTGCCGGTGGAGCCGTAGAAGCCCGCGGCGCCGAAGTTGAACACGCCGCCGTCGTTGGCGACCAGCCAGTAGCCGTCGGTACCACCGCTCGGGCCGCCGCCGTTGGTGATCGCGAACCAGTTCGAGCGCAGGCCGAAGTCAGCGGCGAACTGGTCGCCGGTGAGCGAGACGTGGCCGGAGGTCCCGCTGATGACGATCTGGTTGACGCGCCCGCCGAGGTCGCCCAACCCGTTGCGGGAGGTGACGACCGCCGACTGAAAGGCACCAATGGTCGGGAAAGCGCTCTGGATGACCGAGGCCGGGACATCGGCGCTCCAGGTGTGGTTGGGGTTGCCGTTGCCGGGGACGCCGTCGCCGTCATCAACCACTGCAGGAAAGGCTCCGCCGGCGCTGTAGCCCCCGGTCGATGAAGAGAACTCGGTGAGCGCCACCGCCCCGCTCGGCCATTCCCGTACCACCCCGGCGGTGGCCGACACCGCCTGGTCGCTGTAACCCGTGTAGGAGCTGTTGGTGGGGGTGCCGGCGACGTCCTGGTCACCGTCGTAGACCTGGCACCAGGTGGTGTCGCAGATGACGCCGTTGGAAGCCACGTACGCGAGGGCGTAGCTGCGGGCGGCCACCGCCTGGGCCTGGAGGGCGGCGGGGCCGTTGACCCCCCAGGAGGACGGCGACTCGGCTGGGACCACCCCGCCCACGTATTGGTCCAAGCCGAGCTGGTTCCAGGTCTGGTTTCCGGGGGTAGCGGAGCCCTTGATGACGATCCGGCCCTTATAGGAGCGCCATTGACCGCCGGGGAGCTGCACCGCCACGTCGCCGGAGGAGGCGACCATCTGGTCCGACGAGCCGTGGATCACCTGGGTCTGGTTCCCGGGCACCGCCTGGCCGTTGACGGTGAGACCGGGGCCCTTCACCCCGATGCCGCCGTAGCCGTCCAACTCGCTCAGGCGCACGGTGATCGCCTGGTTGGGGTCCACCGTGGCCGCGTGGGTCCCGCCGTAGTAGTGGTCGAGGATCCACCCAGACGACTGCCCCGACAGGGCGTAGCCGTACGCGCCGTACTGTCCCATGCCCCTGCCGTGGCCATAGCCGTGGCCGCTCAGCGCGAGCGACGTCACGGCGGCGTGGGCGGGGGGCAAGAGGAGCGCCGCCATCGCGGACCACAACAACGCGGCTAGGGCGGCGGGGACGAGTTTTCGCAAGAACAGGCTCCAAGCTGGAAAGGCCCCCGCCCGAGGGCGCCGTCATGCTACCGAGGCTTCGCCGCGACTACAAGGACCGCGTCAGATCGACACACCCACCACGGGCGCGGGGATCTGCTGGCCTCCGGCCGACCCAAGGAACGCGGCGTCGCCAAGGTTGAACACCCCTCCGTCGGAGGCCGCCAGCCAATAGCCCCGGCCAGTGGGCGTAGGGGTCATCCCGACAATCGGCTTGTTGAGCCGCAGGCTGCCGGTCGAGCCAAAGAACCCCGCGGTGGAGAAGTTGAAGATCCCGCCGTCGGCGGCCACCAGCCAATACCCCCTGCCGTCGGGGGTGGCGGCCATGCCCACGATCGGCTGGTTGAGCCGCATGCTGCCGGTCGAGCCGAGGAATGGCGCGTCCCCGAAGTTGAAGATCCCGCCGTCGGCGGCCACCAGCCAATACCCCCTGCCGTCGGGGGTGGCGGCCATGCCCACGATCGGCTGGTTGAGCCGCATGCTGCCGGTCGAGCCGAGGAA
>JBPCRR010000310.1:0-3766 GCA_050996645.1 Acidimicrobiales bacterium
GGACGGACGGGTACGCTCGTTGGCCAAAGACATTCCGTTCAACTGGGTGCCGGACGGATGGCTGCCCATCGACGAGGCGGAGCGACTCGTCACCGACCGTCTCGAGACCGTGGGCGGATGGGCCACAGCTCGGAGATCCCAGATCACCGACGCCGACATCGTAGGGTTGCTCGACACGGTGTGCTCCGGATTGGAAGCACAGGTAGAGAGCCTCCCGGTGGCCCCCAGACCATAGTCCGCGAGACCATGATCCTCCCTGGATGCCCGACCCGCATGGACGAGCAGCGGAACAACAAGTCAACGATGCACCCCGGTCAAGGGCGGCCCGTGAGTCGGGCCCATTCAACTTCGAAGGTGGGTCTCCAAACTCTCCCGTCCGGCCCCGATCCGGAGCGACGGGCCGACACGGGTACTCGACGCCGACCGTCGCCCTGCGCCTGGTCACCGGGTTCAACGCGGCCCCGGGCAGGCCGGCTTCGGCCAGGTGTAGGTTGATGCCGCCGAAGGTGGCCGTCCACCGGCAGTGGCGCCGCCGCTGGCGAACGCAGGGGGGTCCCACTAATGACGGAAGGGTGGTCCCATCCTCGTGGCGGAGCCCACCTCAGAGTGGTCCCATCCTGCTGGTGGCGCTACCATATCGATCCCGACCTCCCCGACCCCCGCACCCTCTGAGCGCCGGCAGGACCGGCGATGGGAAGGGGCCCGGGGCGGCTCCCCGGCCCCGGCCCGGCGTCGCCGGCTGCGCCAGGTGAGCTTGCTTGCATTGGGGCTCGGCTGCTCCTGAGCCAAGGTCCAGCCGCTTGCTCAGGTCGGCTGCGTATCCAGGCCTGACGAAGCGATTCGACCCTCCGTCGAGGCAGGACAGACCACTCTATTTTCGTCGAAAGTTCGCTGGATCTCGCGGGAACGGGCCAGGGCCTGCTAGCCGTAATGGGCCTGTGACGATGCTCCGTGCAGGATCCTGAACGTGGAGCCCGGTCAGAAGCGCGTTGGAAGGCTCGACACGTCACGAGCGTGGTGGCGTTCTGCTCCAACGTCGACACCCGGGCGCACCCAAGGAGATCTCCGTGGCCGGCGCCCGTATCAGAACCGGCAGGCCGGCGACCAACCGTGTGGGACGAAGACTGCGGACACGGGTTATGAACGCGTGGGAGGGGGCCTTTCGGAGCGCTTCGGGTGTCGTCGCAGAAACGACCGTCTGTTGGACCCGTGCCGACCCCGCTCTGGCGCGTCTGGAGCCAGCCGTCGTCCTCCGGCCCTTCGATCACCTCTCTCACCTTCACGTCGCCTGCTTACCGAGAGGGTGTATCGACGCTGCCGCGACCCAGGACTCGTGATCCCAAGGAGAGTCGCCGGCTCAGCCGCACCACCCTGCGGAGGACTGGCCCGGCTCCTGCCGGGGGCACGGACCGCACGGGCGAACGTCGCCACACGAAGGGGGTGTGCCGGCGGCGTCGAATGTGGGAGGCGATGATCGTCAGCACGTAGATGCCGGTGGCGAACGCCAGGATGGTAAACGACGGTGGCAGGCCCGGAGCGGCGTATGCCAGGGCCAGGCCGGCCCACATGGAGCCAACGGCGAGCAGGACCGAGAGGGCCATGGCGGGGTAGGGGCGGGCGGTGATGCGCTGAGCGGCGGCCGCCGGCGCGGCGAGCATCCCGAGGAGCAGGAGCGCGCCGACGGCCTGGGTGGCTTCACCGGCGCTCACCCCCACTAGGGCCAAGAAAGCGATCCCGAGGGCCCGTACTGGCACACCAACGGCGGCGGCGACGGCTTCGTCGATGGACGCGAACAGCAGCGGCCGGGCGGCGGCGGCCATGACGGCGATCAGCGAGGCACCCACGGCGACGACGACCGCGGTTTGGGGGGCGCTGAGGCCGAAGATCGATCCGAACAGGACGTTGACGCCGGCGGTGCCGTTTCCTCCGCCCTTGCTGGTCGTGTAGATCGTGAGGAACAGCACGCCAAGGCCGAGGATCCAGGCAAAGGTGTTGCCGATGACAACGTCGTCGGCGCGTCCCCGAGGGCCCAGCAAGGCCATGGCCACCCCGAAGGTGACGCAGCCGATGAACAGCCCGACGCGCTGATCGATGCCGATGGCGAGGGCGATGAGGGCACCGGTGAAGGCCACGTGTGAGAGGGCGTCGCCCGTGAAAACCTGGGCGCGCAGGACCAAGAAGTAACCGACGAGGCCGCATGTTGCAGCGATCACCGTCCCCGCTTCGAACGCGCGGGCCATGAAGGGATGGGCCAGCATCTGTGAGATGCCGGTGATCGGGTCGAGCGCGCCCGTTGAGATCATCAGGCGGCCACCGCTTCCAGCCCGGTCCGAATCGTCCTGGGCCCTCCCACGCGGTCCAAGAGATGGCGCGTCCCCACCGCCAGCAGGTAGGCGGCGAACCCGAAAGTGGTGATGAAGAAACCGCTCGGATATATCGAGAAGTACGACACTCCGAGCCCCAGCCACACCACGACCAGGCCGATGACCACGCTGAGAACAAGCCCGCGTGCGGGTCGCGCGGTGAGTTGCTGGGCGGCCCCGGCGGGCATTACGAGGAGGGCGAAGACCAGCAGGGCGCCGGTGATCTGGCTGGCCTCGGCGACGGCGACGCCGAGCACGATGATGAAGATGAGGGATACGGCTCGCACCGGGACACTGGCGGCGCCGGCTACGGCGGGGTCGACCGAGGCGAAGAGCAGGGGGCGGCCGATCGCGGCGAGGGCGAGCACGGCGGCGGTGCCTACGCCCGCCAGAACAAGCACTTGGTGGTCGGTGACGCCGAGGAAGGTCCCAAACAGCAGCGAGTCGAGCCCGCCGAGGAACCCTTTGTACAGCATGACGAACAGGAAGCCCAGGGCCAGGGCGAAGGCTTGGACGACTGCCACGATGGCGGGCTCCTCCGAGAATCCTCGCCGGTCGTCCGAGTACGGGATCAGACCGATGACGACGGCTGCGGCCAGGCAGAAACCGAAGTAGCCCCATGCGGCGCTGATGCCCAACCAGGTGGCGCCCGCGGCGCCGGGGAACGAGGCGATCGAGAGGGTGTGGCCGGCGAAGGCCTGGCGCCGCAACACTACGAACCAGCCCGCGGCGCCCGCCACGACGGCGGTGATGGTGGCGGCACGCAGGGCGTTGACCATGAAGTGAAATTCGAACAGCTGGTGCAGGTCCGATTCGATGCTCCAGCTGAGGTGGACCGAACTGCCGGCCAGGATCCCCATGCCTAGTGCCCGCTTCCGGCATGGCGGTCGCTGTGGAGGGCAGGGGCGTCAGGCTGGCCGACCACCGCCAGGCGGCCGTCCGAGGCGCGCAGCACCTCGATGGGCGTCTGGTACAGGCGGGTCAGGGTCTCGCTGGTCATCACCTCCTCGACCGATCCCGACACTGCGCCGGAACCGCCGAGGTACACGATCTGATCGAGGTGGGCGAGGATGGGGTTGACGTCATGCGCGACCATCACCACCGTCACGTTCTCGGCCTGGATGACATTCGAGATGAGGGCGGCCACCGCGGCCTGGTTGGGGAGGTCGAGGCTGTCGAGGGGCTCGTCGAGCAGCAGCAGCCGGGGATGGCGGACCAGGGCCTGTGCGATGAGCAGCCGCTGCTGCTCGCCTCCGGAGACCTGACCGATCGGCCGGGCGGCATAACTGCCGGCGCCAACCAGCTCGATGACCTCCTCGACCCGGCGGGCGCCGGTGTGGCGCGGGCTGGACCGCCGGCGAGGAAGTGGCAGGCCCCATCGGGACCCGTCCCACCCGAGCCGG
>JBPCRR010000312.1:0-2564 GCA_050996645.1 Acidimicrobiales bacterium
CCCCTAGTCTGGCCGCTTGCGGCGCGCGCGCGCCATGACCCGCGGTCACGGCGCGGGGACAGTCACTGTCGTCTGTCCCGCCGGGGGTTGCCATATGAAGGCGTAGACCCCGCTTTGAGCGCTTATCTGCCGAGCGTGCAGCTGGTCGCGGACGTAGGCCGACACCGTCGCCGCCGCAGGTGCCCCGAAGATTCCCAGCTCGTTGTCGACGAAAAGGAACACCACCGGCGTGGCTGTGATCGCGAAGACCTCATGGATGTGTCCCCAGCCCCACGCCGCAACGTGGGCGCGTTGGGCGAAGTGCCCGGCGACGTTCTCCGACGCCACCACCAGCGCCTGACTGGGGATCTGGCGGTCGACCTGGTGCAGCACTGCGGCCTGTTGCGCCGATACCACGAACCAGCGTTGCCGCGCAGTGCTTATCCTCGGCACAGACCACACCAGAGACCACGCGAGAGCGAGTGCACCGATCACCACTGCCGCCGTCCGCGCTCCGCTCAGGTGCCTTCGTCCCAGCCATTCGAGGACGAGTACGGCTCCGATCGGAGCTGCCAGGGTGGCCAGCACGAACTGGAAGGGGGTCTGTATGTACGCCACCTGGTCCGACAACGCTGGGGGCACGACAGCGGCTGCGACGAGGAACGCGATCCACGGTGCGAACACCCCGATGAGCCCGGTGCCGTGGACCGTGTCAAGCAGCTCCGCGCGCCGGAGCCGAAGGACGTGCAACGGCCGGCGAGGATGTGTGACGAGGCCGATCACCAAGGCCGTGAGCCCGCTCCTGCCTCCTTGGGCTAGGTAGTAGTAGCCCGCGAGGTTGGAGCCCGTGTTGGCCCCCAGGGCCGAGATGATGCCTACCCATGCGACTCCGGCGGCCGCCACCGCCGCGCCGAGGAGCCGGCGCCTCGGACTGCACACGAAGACCGCCACCCCGAGCGCCGCCACGTAGATGCCGGCGACGTCGCCGCACAGAAGGGCCAGCGCGCACCAGATGACCCCCGCCCGATCGCGGCGGTCGTAGAAGGCCCGCGCCGCGGCGATGACACCGAACGCGGCGAGCGCCTCGAAGTGGAAGTCGAACCAGTCGGCGGCGTAGAGCTGCGGGTTGAGCACCTCGAGCGCCAGGAAGCCCAGGGCGGCCGGTGCCAAGGGGAGGCCCGGTCGTGCGCCCCTGCGCTCCAGCGCGTCGAGCACCCAGCGGAATCCCACCAGCTCGGCTCCGACCGTGGCGATCTCCTGGACCCACTTGAGGGTCTCGGGGCTGTGGTGCACCCAGTACAGCAGCGACAGGGGCCACATGGCCAGCTCGAAGTGGTTCTTCCAGAACGGGTGGCCGAACAGGGTCACGAAGGGGTCGAGGTGGGCGTGGGCGATGAGGGTCCAAGCCTGCGCGAAGCCCCCGAAGTCGGTTGTCGTGTTCCAGCGCTCGACCTCTTGGTGGCCGATGACCATCATCACGACGAGCTGGGCGCCGAGGACGGCATAGCCGAGCGGGCGCACCCACGTGGCGGGCCTGCCCCCCGGTGCCGTAGCAGGCCGCCGAGCCGGCGCCGTCAGGCTCATCGGTCCCGCAAGCTATCAGACGGTCTCCCGGCCCGAAGAAGCCTCGACCGCACTAGCGTCGTTGAACCGTGGACGCCGAAACGCCGGGATCCGACCCCTTTGCGAGGGTGACCGACGAGCTGCGCCGGAGGGTGGCAGAGAGTCGCGACGCGGGCGTCTACCCGGAGCATTTCGAGGAGCGCCTCGAGGCGCACATGCGACGCATCACCGCCGACCAGTCGGCAACTGCGGCGTTGCGCGCCTCGCTGGCGGCGTTGGACGAGCTCGCCCCTATGAGCGCCTCGCGGATCCCAACCACGTCGCGCTCGGTGTTCGGTCGTTGGTACCACCGCCTGATCGCCCGGGCGGTGGCCCGTCAGACCGCGGGGATGCTCGATCAGGTCCAAGCCGCTCTCGACGAGGTCCGCCGCGCGCTCGGGTCGATCGCAGACCAGCTCGAGGGTCCGCGACCCGCCGACCTTGCGGCGCGCCTCGACACGATCCTCGACCACCTCGTGCTGCGAGAAGTCGAGCGGCCCCCCGCCGACACCGAGCGGTGAGAGTCCTCTTCGTCGTCCAGCGCTACGGAGTCGAGGTCGCCGGCGGCGCAGAGCAGAGCGCCCGGTTGCTCGCGACCCACCTCGTGGAGGCCGGCCACGAGGTCCACGTCCTTACCAGCCGAGCGGTCAGCTCTCTCACTTGGGACAACGCGTACCCCCCCGGCAGCTCGGAGCTCGACGGGGTCGCCGTGCACCGCTTGGCCACCGCTGGCCCTCGTGACGAGGAGCTCTTCGACGAGCTGAGCCGCTGCGTGCTGTGGTCCGGCCGCCCCGCAGCGCCGGTCGTCCAAGAAGCGTGGCTGCGAGCCCAGGGGCCGGTACTGCCCGATCTAGAGCCCTGGCTGCGCGAGCGCGCCGAACGATTCGACGCGATCGACTTCTTCATATACCTGTTCTGCCCGACCTGGGCCGGACTCGCCGCGGTCGGCTCGCGGCTGCCCACGGTGCTGCACGCCGCACCCC
>JBPCRR010000316.1:0-8696 GCA_050996645.1 Acidimicrobiales bacterium
ATGCTCGCCTTCGAGGTCACCGGCGGCCTCGAGGCCGCCGAGGCCACGGCTGCGTGTATACGCCTGATCACTGCGGCGACCAGCCTCGGCGGGGTCGAGACGCTCATCGAGCGTCGGGGCCGCTGGCAGGGCGAGGAGGCGTTGCCGCCGGCGCTCATGCGGCTGTCTGTCGGGATCGAGCACGTCGAGGACCTCTGGGCCGACCTCGATCAGGCGCTGGTCGCCGGCGGGCGGCGATGACGGTCCCAGGCGGCTTGTAGCGTCAGCTCGCGCTCGTGGCCGGCGCGACTCGGCCTCCCCGAACCGTCTTCACACCGGGAGGTCGAGTGCTCGCTACAGTCCTGTCAGCCACCCTTGTCGGCGTCGAGGGCCGCCCGATCTCGGTCGAGGTCCACGTCTCGCCCGGCGTGCCGTGCTTCAGCATCGTCGGGCTCCCAGACGCCTCCTGCCGCGAAGCGCGCGACAGGGTCCGAGCGGCGATCGTCTCCAGCGGCCTGGCCTGGCCGCAGCGGCGGGTCACGGTCAACCTGGCGCCGTCGAGCCTGCGAAAGGGCGGGGCGGGGCTGGACCTGCCGATCGCGGCTGCCCTCCTCGCTGCCGACGGGCAGCTTCCCACAGAGGCCCTCGGCGGGCTCGCGTTCCTTGGTGAGCTAGGTCTCGACGGCAGCCTTCGGGCCATCCCCGGGACCCTCCCGCTCGTCGACGCCCTGCCTGCCGCCACGGTCGTGGTCCCACCGGCTTGCGTCCCCGAGGCCCGGCTGGTCGAGCGCCACCGGGTGCGTGCAGCCGCCAGCCTGCGCAGTGTCGTCGCGGTCCTGCGCGGCGAGGGTGAGTGGCCCGCCATTGCGCTCCCCGAGCTGCCGCCCCCAGGCCGTGACGGCCCCGACCTCTCCGAGGTGCGCGGCCAGGCGCTCGGACGCAAAGCCCTGGAGGTGTCGGCCGCTGGTGGCCACCACTTGCTGTTGACCGGACCGCCCGGGTCGGGCAAGACGATGCTGGCCCAACGCCTGCCCGGGATCCTCCCGGACCTGACCACAGCCGAGGCGCTCGAGGTCACCCGGGTGTACTCGGCCGCCGGGCTGGCACTGCCGGCGGGCGGCCTGGTGCGACGTCCCCCGTTTAGAGCGCCTCACCACAGCGCGTCGGCGGTGTCGCTCATCGGCGGCGGGACATCGCGGATGCGTCCGGGGGAGATCTCCTGCGCCCATCGCGGCGTGCTGTTCCTCGACGAGGTCGCCGAGTTCTCCGCCGACGTTCTCGACACCCTGCGCCAGCCGCTCGAAGAAGGCACCGTCCTCGTGTGCCGCGCCCGCGCCAGCGTGGTCTTCCCCGCTCGGTTCCTGCTCGTGGCGGCCATGAACCCCTGCCCGTGTGGCGGCGGCGGCGCCCCGGGGTCGTGCCGCTGCAGCGACTCGGCCCGGGAGAGGTACCTGTCGCGGGTGTCAGGCCCCTTGCTCGACCGCTTCGACATCCGCGTGAGCATCGACCGCCCAGACGTGTCCGAGCTGCTCGCCTGCGCGGGAGCGTCGCCGGCGGACGGGGTCGACTCCCGGCACTCGAGCACCGAGGTCGCCAAGCGGGTCGCAGCTGCGCGTGAGCGGGCACGCCGGCGGGGCGTGTGCGCCAACGCTGACCTGCCCGCGTCGACCCTCGAGGACACGGTCCCTTTGGAGCGCGAGGCCCGGAGGCTGCTCGAGGTCCGCCTCCGCCAGGGGCGGCTCTCCGCCCGGGGGCTGCACCGCGTCCGCCGGCTGGCGCGAACCGTCGCCGACCTCGGCGGCCGCGAGGGCCCGGTCGGCGCGGACGATGTTCACACTGCACTGGCGCTAAGGGGAGACCCGTGGGAGGCCGGCGGGTGAGCGCGTCGGCGTTCGAAGCCTTGCCGGCCGGGGCATACGCCGCGGCGTTGGCGGGCCTGCCCGGGATCGGCCCGGCGACCCTTTCCCGACTGCTCGCCTCGGCGACTCCCGAGGAGGCATGGGCCGATGTCGTGGCTGGGCGGGTGCAGCGGCCGGCGAGGGGGGCCGGTCGCGCCAGAGCCGGCGCGGGACCCATTGGGGAGGGAGGCAGGCCAGATCAGGACGATCTGCGCTTGCCCTTCGAGGGCACGGCGGGCGCTACGAGCCCGAGGGAGGTCGCTGCCGGCGATGGTTCGTGGGCAGCTGCGGCGCGGCTGGTGGACGTCGCCGACCTGTGGGCAAGATGCCGGCGATCGGCGATCCGCGTGACCTGGAGGGGCGGCCCCCTCTACCCGACCAGGTTGGCGTCGGACCCCGAACCGCCGGGGGTGTTGTTCTGGCGGGGCGACCTCGCCTCGCTCTCGCGACGCTGCGTCGCGATCGTGGGTACGCGCCACTGCAGCCCCGACGGGCGTTTGGTCGCCCTCGAGATGGGGAGGGACCTTGCGCACGCGGGCGCCTGCGTGGTCTCCGGTCTGGCCTTGGGGATCGACGGCGCAGCGCATGCCGGCGCCCTCGAGGCGGCCAGTGCTGCCGGGCCGGTGGGTGTCGCCGCAAGCGGGGTCGACCGTCCCTACCCCCGCCAGCACCGGGACCTTTGGGAACGGGTCGTCGCCACGGGCGCCGTCGTGTCGGAGACGCCGCCGGGCGCGCCGGCCCAAGCCTGGCGGTTTCCTGCACGCAACAGGATCATCGCTGCACTGGCGGAGATGGTCGTCGTGGTGGAGTCGCACCGAGCCGGCGGGTCGATGCTCACGGTCGAGGCGGCACTGGCCCGCGGGGTGGAGGTGCGGGCCGTTCCTGGAGCGGTCCGCAGCAGGGCATCCGAGGGCACCAACCAGCTGCTGTGCGATGGCGCGGCGCCGGTTCGCCACGCATCCGACGTGCTGGACGCCATGGGGCTGGTGGGGTTGAGCGCCCCGGCCGCCGCCGCTGGCCGTCCGGACCGCCTCGGAGCGCGGGAACAGAGGGTGCTCAATGCGGGCGCCGCCCGGCCGACGAGCCCGGCCCAGGTGGGCGACCACAGCGGCGGGGACGGCGGGGTGGTGGCAGCCGCCCTCGACTCGCTCGAGGACTGCGGGATGGTGTGCCGGGCCGGCGCGTGGTGGCTGCGAGCCGGCGCATAGGGCCCCTCGTCGGGGGCTGGCACCGCCGCCGTTGACTCCCGCCGGTCGCGGTAGAGTGTCGGGGCTCCCGAGAGTCGGGGGCCGAGGATACGCCCGGGATGCACCCACGGTCGTCGCGCCGCTGGCGCGACGCTCCCACCCCGGGAGCTCACCAACCGACGGGAAAGGAGCGCCAGTGGCTGTCGTCACGATGCGAAAACTGCTAGAGGCCGGCGTGTACTTCGGCCATCAGACCCGCCGCTGGAACCCAAAGAGGAAGCGGTTCATCCTGGGTGACCGCAACGGGATCTACATAATCGACCTGCGCCAGACGCTTGGGGCCATCGAGGTGGCCTACTCCTTCGTCCGCGACCTGGTGGCCGACGGCGGCATGATCCTTTTCGTCGGGACCAAGAAGCAGACCCAAGACCCGGTGTCGTCCTACGCGACCAAGTGCGATATGCCCTACATCAACGAGCGGTGGCTCGGTGGGATGCTGACCAACTTCAACACCATCGCCGGCCGGGTGAAGAAGATGCAGGAGTACGAGCGCATGAAAGCCGCCGGGGACTTCGAGGCCATGCCGAAGAAGGAGGCGCTGATCCTCAGTCGCGAGCTGGTCAAGCTCCAGCGCAACCTGGGCGGGATCCGCAACATGTCGAAGCTGCCCGAGGCGGTCTTCATCATCGACACCAAGAAGGAGCACATCGCCGTCACCGAGGCCAACAAGCTCGGTCTGCCCATCGTTGCGGTGGTCGACACCAACTGCGATCCCGACGTCATCCAGTACGTTATCCCGGGCAACGACGACGCAATCCGGGCCGGGACGCTCATGTGCCGGGTGATCGCAGATGCCGTCGACGAGGGTCGATTCATCGCGTCGCGGCGCTCTGCGCGGACCGCCGCGGCAGCGGAGGCGGCGGCGCGAGACCCCGAGGAAGAACTGCGGCGAGAGGAGCGCCAGGCCGCTGCGCGCCGCCAAGCGCTGGAGGAGGCAGCGCAACGAGAGGCTCGGCTCTCCGACGCCGGCCGATCCAGCGACGCTGGCGAGGATGCTCCGGCGGCCGCCGCGGCGAGCGAGCGGCAGCCCGAGGTCAGCGAACCTGAGGCTACCGAGCCTGCGGCCGCCGGGTCCGAAGCCGAGGTCGCCGAGCCCGCACCCAGCGAAGCCGAGGTGCCGGGGGCCCCGGTAGCGGAGTCGCCAGGCGACGTCCCCGGCGCCGCTGCGGGTCAGCCTGAGGCGGCGACCGACTCCGGCGTGCGGACGGGGGAGTAGCGGTGCCAGAGATCACCGCGACGGACGTCAAGGCGCTCAGGGAGGCGACCGGCGCAGGGATCATGGACGCAAAGAGGGCGCTCACGGAGACCGGCAACGACCCGGCGGAGGCTGCAAAGTGGTTGCGCGAGCGGGGACTCGGCAAGGCGGCCGAGCGCGCGGACCGGGAGAACACAGAGGGCGCCGTAGCCGTCGCCAGCAACGACAGCGGCTCGATTGTCGCACTGGTCGAGCTCAAGTCCGAGACCGACTTCGTGGCGAAGTCCCCGCAATTCGTCAACCTTGCCGACCAGATCGCCCAAGCCGTGGTGCACGGGGGGGAGGGCGCAGCGGACGAGAAACGGGACGCCGTCGATGACCTGAAGGTCACCCTGAAGGAGAACATCGAACTCGGCCGGGTGGTGCGCTTCGAGGCGGAGCCGGGCAACGTCCTCGACGCCTACCTCCATATCCAAAACGGGCGGGGTGTCAACGGGGTGGTGGTGGAGCTGAGCGGCGGGAGCGCGGAACTCACCCACGACATCGCGGTGCACATCGCCTTCGGGCGCCCGGCCTTCCTCGACCGCAGCGAGGTGCCCACCTCGGCCATCGAAGAGGAGCGAGCCCTGTTCGAGGCCGCGGCCCGCAACGAGGGCAAGCCCGAAGCAGCCCTGGCCAAGATCGTGGAAGGCCGTCTCAACGGGTGGTACAAGCGCGTCCCCGGTGGGGTGCTGGTCGAACAGCCCTACGCCAAGGACGACAAGAAGACCGTCTCGTCGGTGCTCGGCGACGCGTCGGTGGTGCGCTTCGCTCAGGTGACCATCGGCGCCTGACGCCAGGCGGCTCCTGAGACTGGCCGGGCGGCTCTTGAGCCGTCGGGAGCCACGCCACGCCCGCGGCCCGTCGACCGCCACCGGCTAGCATCGCCGTTCCGTGGATCTTCCCCAGCCTCCCTGGAACAGGGTGGTGCTCAAGGTATCGGGCGAGGCCTTCGCCAGCCCCGCCGCGGACGAGACCATCGACGGGGCGGTAGTCGAGCGAATCGCCAAGGAGATCGCCGAGGTCCGCGATGAGTTGGGCACGCAACTCGCAGTCGTTGTGGGCGGTGGCAACATCTGGAGGGGCGCCACCGGCTCGGCCAGCGGGATGGATCGGGCCAACGCCGACTACATGGGGATGATCGCCACGGTCATCAACGCCCTGGCGCTGCGCGACAGCTTGGAACGCCTCGGCCAGCCCACCCGTGTCCAGACCGCGATCGGGATGTCGCAGATAGCCGAGCCCTACATTCGCCTGCGGGCGGTGCGTCACCTCGAGAAGGGGCGGGTGGTGGTGTTCGCTGCAGGCACAGGCAACCCGTTTTTCACCACGGACACTGCAGGCGCGCTGAGGGCGGTGGAGATCGACGCGCAGGTCCTGCTAAAGGGCACCCACGCGACCACCAGTGGAGTCTACGACGCCGATCCGAGGACCAATCCGGGCGCCCGGCGACTGGATGAGGTCTCCTTTGACGACGTGATCGCCAAGGGACTGCGGGCCATGGACCTCACGGCGATAACGCTTTGCAAGGAGAACTCGCTGCCCATCTGCTATTTCTCCATCATGGAGCCCGGCAACCTGGGTCGCGCCCTTCGAGGGGAGCGGATCGGTACGCTGATCCACTAATGGACGACGGCTATGTCGACGCGGTGCTGGACGACTCGAGGGACAAGATGTCCAAGGCCGTCGAGCACACGCGGGTTGAGTTCGCCACGATCCGCACCGGGAGGGCGGTCCCCGCCCTGGTCGAGAAGCTGAAGGTCGATTACTACGGGGCGGAGACCCCGTTGCAGCAACTGGCCGGCATTCAGGTGCCTGAAGCCAAGACCCTGCTCATCACCCCCTACGATAAGGGGTCACTCAAGTCCATAGAGAAGGCCATTCAGAACTCAGATCTGGGAGTCAACCCCAACAACGACGGTTCCGTCATACGCTTGAGCTTTCCACCCCTCACCGAGGAGCGTCGCAAGGCGATGGTCAAGGTTGCCCACGCCAAGGCAGAGGACGGAAGGGTGGCGGTCCGCAATGTTCGCCGCGGCGCCCGCAAGGACCTGGAGGCGTTGGAGAAAGACGGGGAGATCTCCGGTGACGACCTGGAGCGGGCCGAAAAGGAGTTGGAGAGGGTAACCCACGAGTACGTGGCCGAGATCGACCGGGTGCTCCAGCACAAAGAGGGCGAGCTGCTCGCCGTCTGATATCCGGTTAAGACGCCGCCGGCGACGCGGTGAGGAGGATTCGCGTGAACGAACCGAACGACCGCCCCGACCCACGGGAGAGGGGAACCGTAGAGGGAGTCCGGATCATCCCGGCGGACGAAGCTCAGGCCGCCCTCGACGCGGGTGTCGCGGCCGGGCGACGCAGGGCCGACGAGCTTCGCTTCGGCGACGTCCCGCCCGCGCCGCCGGGACCACGGCCGTCGCACCGCTTCCCCCTCCCGGCTTCCGTCGACCCCGCGGGCGCGGTGCCCCTGCCGCCCTTGGCGGTCCCCAAACGGACCGAGGACCCTCGCCCGTGGAGCGAGGTGGACAGGCCGGCGCCACGGCAGGCGTGGCGTCCCGAGGCGGACCAGCTATCAAGTGACGACACATGGGAGGTCCCAGGAGCCGGGCGCGTTCCTGGAGCAGCACCCCCATCGCAGCGATGGACCCCCAGCCACCCAGCGCCCGCCGACGAAGGGATCACGATGACCGGAGGCTCCGGCCCGGACCTGCCCCACTGGACCGACCCGCCGACGGGCGAGGTGCCACGCATCCGCTCGGACCCCGGGGCGGAAGAGGACCTTGCCGCGTGGCAGGCGCTCGGCTCGCGGGGCATGCGTTGGCGTGACGGAGCCGAGGATTGGGACGAGGCAGACGAGCTGGGCGACCTCGCGGGGGAGGACACCAGGCTCGGGACGCTCGACCAGTCCCGCACCGAGCACTCTGACCTGTACTCCTTCGACGACGCCTTCGAGAGGCTCGAGGAGGAACGATCGGGCGGAAGCGCTGCGGTGGGCACCGAGAGTTTCTTCGCGGACGAACCGGCGCCGGAGCGGATCTCCACCAGCGTGCGCGGCAGCGCTGGACGCAGCGCCCCACGGCGTGGTGGGGGAAGGCCCGTCCGCACGGCACGAACGGCGCGCCGGCGCCCCGGCGTGGCCATTGACGGCCCTAACGACGGCGGCCGCGACGTTGGTACGGCCGCGGTGGTTGGCGCCGGCCTCGTGGTGCTCCTGATCATCGCTTACGCCATCGGCTCGAAAGCCCTCGTGGTGCTTTCGGCCGCGGTGATCATCGCCTGCGCGGTGGAGGCCTACGGGATGCTGCAACGCTCTGGGTTCCGCCCGGCCACCCTCCTCGGGCTGGTCGCGACCCTCGGGGTCGTGTTCGGTGCGTACTACCGCGGGATCGGCGCGCTCCCACTCGTCACTGCCGTGATGCTCGTCGCCACCATGCTGTGGTACCTGCTCGGCATAGTCGAAGCGCGGCCGCTGGCCAACGTCGCGGTGACCATCTTGACCTACCTCTGGGTCGGCGTGCTCGGATCGTTCGCGGCGGTGATGTTGCGGCTTCCCCATGGCAAAGGATTGCTTCTCGGGGCTGTGTTGACGACCGTTGCCGCCGACATCGTGGCGTACTTCGCCGGGAGCCGGATCGGCACCAGGCCCCTGGCGCCCGACATCAGCCCGGGCAAGACGATCGAGGGGTTCGCTGCCGGCGCTGCTGCAGCGTTGGTGGTCGGTGCGATCATCGGCCACTCGGTGGCGCCTTGGGGCGGTGTCAAGCACGGGCTGCTCCTCGGGCTGGTGGTGGCCGTGGTGGCCCCGGTGGGCGACCTGTTCGAGTCGATGATCAAGCGTGACCTGAGCGTCAAGGACTCCGGGACCGCTCTTCCGGGCCACGGTGGCGTGCTCGACCGGTTCGACTCGATGCTGTTGGTGCTGCCGGCGGCGTTCTACCTGGCCTACCTGTTCAACGTCGCGGCCTAGCTCCGCTGCCGGCGCTGCATGAAGACGGCCATGTGAGGACGGCCAGGTGAAGACGATCAGCCTGGTCGGCTCCACGGGCTCCATAGGGACCCAGGCCGCGGAGGTCATCTGCGCCGAAGCGGACCGCTACAAGGTGGTGGCGATCGGATCGTCCACCTCGGTGGACAAGCTGGCCGCACAGGCTGCCCTGTTGCATCCCTCGTACGTGGCCATCGCATCCTCGGGTCTTGCCGCCGAGCTGAGAGAGCGGGTCCCGCCCAACACCGAGGTGATCGACGGTCCGGGCGCGATGGCCGAGATCGCCTCGATGGCCGACGTGGTGGTCAACGGGGTAGTCGGCTTCGCCGGCCTCCCGGTGACGCTGTCAGCCC
>JBPCRR010000352.1:0-2561 GCA_050996645.1 Acidimicrobiales bacterium
CCTCCAGGGCGGCTCGACCATCACCCAGCAGTACGTCAAGAAGGCATATCTGAGCTCGTCGCGCACCTTGACCCGCAAGCTCAAAGAGGCTGCCCTCGCGGTGAAGCTCGAGCGCAGCGAGACCAAGGCGCAGATCCTCACCGACTACCTCAACACCATCTACTTCGGTCGCGGCGCGTACGGGGTCCAAGCCGCCGCCCAGGCCTACTTCGCCAAGGACGTGGGCCAGCTCGGCCTGCCCGAGGCGTCGCTCTTGGCGGGCCTCATCCGAGAACCGGAGAACGCGGACCCGGCGCGCGACCCGACGCTGGCGCGCGCCCATCAGGCCGACACCCTTGCAGCGATGGTGCGGGACAAGAAGATAAGTGCGGCGGACGCGTCCGCGGTCGAGAGCCAGGACATGTCGAGCTACGTGATCTCGCCGTCACACAGCGCGAGCATCGTCTCCCAGGCGGTTCAGACCAGCGGGGACGCGTACTTCCTCGACGCGGTGCGCCAGCAGTTGATCGCGACCTACGGCGAGCCGGTGGTCGACGGTGGGGGATTGAGGGTGTACACCACCCTCGACCAAGGGGTCCAGGCCAAGGCCTACGACGCGGTGTACGGCCCCGGCCGCGACGCCTTGCACCCGGAGCGGACCGACCCGTCGGGGGCCATGGTGTCCATCGCCGCCAACGGCGAGGTCAAGGCCCTGGTCGGGGGCCAGGACCACAACGTGTCCCAGGTCAACCTCGCCCTCGGCACCGCCGGGGGCGGCAGCGGCCGCCAGGCGGGCTCCACCTTCAAGGCGTTCATGCTCGCCGAGGTGATCAAGGAGGGCTACTCGGCCGAGTCCACCTTCCCAGCCCCACCGAGCGTCGTCATCCCTCACGGCAACTCCAACGGCGGCCCATGGAAGGTCACCAACTTCGAGCACGAGGCCGGCAGCCCGGCGATGAGCCTCGTCGACGCCACGGCCAACTCCGTCAACACCGTCTACGCGCAGGTCGTGGACAGAATCGGTGCGCAGAAGCTCGACCAGATGGCGTTCGCCCTCGGGATCAAGCCCTCCGAGCTGCCTGGCGCCTACCCCTCCTCTGTGCTTGGGACCGCCGACGTGTCGCCCCTCGAGATGGCGGCCGCGTATGCCACCTTCGCCAACCGAGGGGTGTACAACTCGCCGGTGTTCATAACCAAGGTGACCAAGGCGGACGGAACCCCGATGCCCCTGCCCGCCCGCGTCACCCGCCAAGCCCTCAGCCCCCACGAGGCCGACACGGTGACCACGATCCTCCAACAAGTGGTCGTCCGCGGGACCGGTGTCGCCGCCGGCGGGGTGGGTAGTCCCGTCGCCGGCAAGACTGGGACCACGGAGAACTCGGCCGACGCGTGGTTCATCGGATACACCCCCCGGCTCACCACCGCCACGTGGATGGGCTACCCCTCCTCCAGTCGGCCAATGAACAACTTCCGCGGCGCCAAGAGCGTCCAGGGAGGCGGCGTCCCCGCTCAGATCTGGCACGACTTCATGTCGTCGTTACTGCAGAACAATCCCGAGTTCGGCGGGCCCCTCAGCACCGTGGTCTCCTTCAGCGGCCAGACGCTCAGCCCGCCGGCGCCTGGCACTCTGCAGTTCCCCGAAGGCATGGGGGCGACCACCACCACAGCCGCGCCCACGACCACGACGATCCCAGGCGCCACCACGACCACCCGACACCCGACCACCTCGGTGACGCCCACGACCAACACCACGGTGACGACTCCTCCCACCACCGCACCCGGGCCGCCGCCGACGACCTAGAGGTAGGGAAAGGGCTGCCCGCGAAACCCACCTTTCCCCACCTCTCACCCGCCGGCTACGATGTGGCCACCGCCGGCAGCCGAGTGGCGCTGGACGGGACCGAAAGAGGTGCCTCATGGCGACCACCCCGACCGCCCCTTCGCTGCGGGCCCGCAAAGGCGACGGCGAGCCCCTCGTCATGGTCACGGCGTACGACGCGCCGACCGCCCGCATCGCAGACGCCGCCCGGGTCGACCTGATCCTCGTGGGTGACTCGGTTGCGATGGTGGTGCTCGGCTACGACGACACCCTGCAGGTCAGCGTCGACGACCTCGCCCACCACACCGCGGCGGTGGCACGGACCCGTCCTCGGGCGATGATCGTCGCCGACCTGCCATGGATGAGCTACCACACCGGGCCCTGGGACGCGGTCCGCAACGCGGCCACGCTCGTGCGTGCCGGCGCGCAGGCGGTCAAGCTCGAAGGTGGACGCAAGCGGCTGCCGGTCGTCTCAGCCATAGTCGATGGCGAGATCCCCGTCATGGGGCATCTCGGCCTGACCCCGCAGTCCGTGCACGCGATGGGCGGCTTCAAGGTCCAGGCCCGGGGGCTCGACGCGGCCAGGCGTCTGATCGACGACGCCCGCGCGCTGGCGGAGGCCGGGTGCTTCGCGATCGTGCTGGAGGGCGTTCCCGACCAGGTGGCCGCAATGGTGACCGGCGCCGTCGACGTTCCCACCATCGGCATCGGCGCCGGGCCCCACTGCGACGGACAGGTGCTGGTGCTCCACGACGTGCTCGGC
>JBPCRR010000021.1:0-2845 GCA_050996645.1 Acidimicrobiales bacterium
GGAGATGGACATGCTGATCACCGCCGGCGAGCGCAAGGCCATGGCGCTCCTGTGCATGGCCTTGCACGATCTCGGGGTGCCGGCGGACAGCTTCACGGGAAGCCAGGCCGGGATAGTCACCGACACGGAGCACACCAAGGCCAAGATCGTCGACGTGCGCGCCGATCGCGTCCGCAAGGCGCTCGACGCGGGCCGGGTGCCGGTGGTTGGCGGCGCGCAAGGGGTGTCGGTCGACCGAGACGTCACCTTTCTCGGACGCGGCGGGACCGACACGACAGCTGTTGCCCTGGCGAAGGCCCTCGACGCCGACGCCTGCGAGATCTACACCGACGTCTCGGGGGTCTTCACCGCAGACCCCCGGGTGGTGCCCGAGGCCCGCCGGCTTCGCCGGGTGAGCTTCGAGGAGATGCTCGAGATGTGCGCTGCGGGTTGCCCCAAGCCCGCCATGCGCTCGGTGGAGTTCGCCCGCAACCACCAGGTGCGCCTGCACGTCCGCTCGGCGTTCACCTGGGAACCGGGAACCTGGATCGAGGAGGAGGACCCCACAGTGGAGCAGCCGATCATCTCGGCGGTCGTGTCCGAGCTGTCCGAGGCCAAGCTCACCGTTGCCGGCGTGCCGGACCGGCCGGGCATAGCCGCGCGGCTGTTCAGAGCGCTGGCCGACAAGGGCGTCAACGTCGACATGATCGAGCAGAACGTGTCGACCGCCGGCACCACCGACATCTCGTTTACGGTCCCACGACAGGACCTTGCCACCGCCACGCGGGTGGCCAGCGAACTGCAGCCCGAGATCCAGGCAACTGGGGTCACCGCGGATGCGGACATCGGCACGGTTTCGATCATCGGTGCCGGAATGAAGACCCACGCCGGCGTGTCGGCGACCATGTTCGAGGTCCTCGCCGCCGAGGGCATCAACATCGAGATGATCTCCACATCCTCGATCCGCCTCACCTGCGTGGTTCGCGCCGACGTTGTTGAAAAGGCGGTCGTGGCGCTGCACCGCGCTTTCGGCCTGGATGCCGAGTGACCAATCGAGTTGCCAGCCGAGTGACCCGGGGAGCGACCAAGGGCCCGACGGTCGGGATCTACGGTGCCACCGGACAGGTGGGCGCGGTGATGCGCTCGGTGCTCGCCGAGCGCGGCTTCCCCTACAGCGAGCTGCGGCTGTTCGCGTCGGCGCGCTCGGCGGGCTGCCGCTTGGATGACCTGACGGTCGAGGACGTGGCGACTGCTGACCACCGTGGAGTGGACATAGCGCTTTTCTCGATGGGTGCGGGCGCGTCGCGTGAATGGGCGCCGCGGGTTGCCGGTGCCGGCGCGGTGGTCATCGACAACTCCTCGGCGTGGAGGATGGACCCCGACGTGCCCCTAGTCGTGCCCGAGGTCAACTCCGCAGCGCTGGCGAACATCCCCAAGGGGATAGTGGCCAACCCCAACTGCACGACGATGGTGTGCATGCCGGCACTTGGCCCCCTCGACAAAGAGGCGGGCCTGACCCGGGTGGTGGCTTCGACCTATCAGGCCGTGTCGGGCGCGGGACGTGGTGGCGTGGCCGAGCTGGACGAGCAGATCCGAGCGGTGGGCGACAAGGCCGCTTCGCTGGCCTTCGACGGCAGCGCGGTCGGCTTCCCGCCGGCAGCGGTCTTTCCGGGTCCGATCGCGTTCAACGTGCTGCCACACGCTGGCGCCTTCATCGACGACGAGACCGCGGAGGAGCACAAGTTTCGCGACGAGAGTCGCAAGATCCTCGGGCTGGCCGACCTGGCGGTCGCGGTGACCTGTGTGAGGGTGCCGGTCTACACCGGGCACTCGGTGGCGCTGACGACGACCTTCTCCCGTCCCATCGGCGAGGCGCGGGCGTTGGAGGTCCTCGCCGACGCGCCAGGCGTGGCGGTGGTGGACGTACCGACGCCTTTGGCGGCAGCCGGTGGTGACGTCTGCCTGGTTGGGCGGCTGCGAGCCGATCGCAGCCAGCCGGAGGGGATGGGGCTGTGCCTGTGGGTGAGCGGCGACAACCTGCGCAAGGGCGCGGCGCTCAACGCTGTGCAGATCGCCGAGGCCTTGTTGAATACGGGGGCGGCTCCGGCCTGAGGGGTTTCGGCGCGGCGGGCTCAGGCCACGCCGACGAATCAGGCCACGCCGGCGAAGAGGTCGTCCTCGGGCACCGGGGTACCCGTGCGGTCGACGGCGCGCACGAACCATTCGGTGCCGAACAGGGTCGAGAACACCTCCCGGCCCATCTGCAGGAAGAACGTGTTGTCGGTTTGGCTGGCGTGGGCGGCCAGCGCTTCGTACTTGCGGCCCACCGTGTCAGGACACGCGACGGTGGTGGTGATGAGCGCGTCGTCGACCCCGAACTCGGGTTCTTCCTCCGGCGGGAACGGTGGCTCCACGCCCGCATCGATCAGCACCTGGCGGAACTGGTGGAACGCGGAGCGCGGGAACACCCCGAAGTACACCTTCGCCGGTATGCCGGTGGACTCGGCGGCGGCCATCGTGATGCGATGGGCCTGGATGTGGTCGGGGTGGCCGTATCCGCCGCGCTCGTCGTAGGTAACCACCACGTCAGGGCGGTAACGGGCCATGAGCTCGGCCAACCTTCCGGAGGCCACCTCGACGGAGGTGTTCCAAAATGCGCTCGGATGGGTGTTGTCGTCCCAGCCCTCCATCCCCGAGTCTCGGTAGCCGAGCCGTTCGAGGTGTCCCACGCCGAGGATCCGGCAGCTTGCCTCCAGCTCCTTTCGGCGGATCTCGACCACGGTCGCCTCGTCGTGGCCCTCCTCTCCGGGCTTGGTGCCGCCGGGCCCGTCTCCGAGCTCGCCGTCGGTACAGGTGACCAGCACCG
>JBPCRR010000103.1:0-2852 GCA_050996645.1 Acidimicrobiales bacterium
GTGAAAGGCCGGGCGGTCTCGCCACGGCCAGGCGGCGCAACCTGCCGTTACTCCCCCAGGCCGTGTTCCACCGCTACCACAGCGAGCACGAGATGCTGCGCTACCTGCGCCGCCTGGCCGACAAGGACCTGGCACTCGACCGCACGATGATCCCACTCGGTTCCTGCACGATGAAGCTCAACGCCACCGCCGAGATGGAGCCGATCACCTGGCCGGAATTCGCCGAGATCCACCCCTTCGCCCCAGCCGACCAGGCTCAGGGGTACCGGCGCCTCATCGCCGACCTCGAGTCATGGTTGGCCGAGATCACCGGCTACGACGCAGTCAGCCTCCAGCCCAACGCGGGGTCCCAGGGCGAGCTCGCGGGCCTGCTGGCCATCCGGGCCTTTCACCACTCCAAGGGTCAGGGCGCACGCGACATCTGCCTCATCCCCTCCAGTGCGCACGGCACCAACGCCGCCTCCGCGGTGCTCGCCGGGCTGCGCGTCGTCGTGGTGGCGTGCGACGCCGACGGCAACGTCGACCTCGCCGACCTCGCCGCGCGCATCGATGAGCACCGCGCCCGGCTGTCCTCGCTAATGATCACCTACCCCTCCACCCACGGGGTGTTCGAGACCGAGATCACTACCATGTGCGACCTTGTCCACGACGCTGGCGGACCGGTGTACGTCGACGGCGCCAACCTCAACGCGCTGGTCGGCCTCGCCCAGCCCGGCGCTTTCGGGGGCGACGTCTCCCATCTCAACTTGCACAAGACCTTCTGCATCCCCCACGGCGGAGGCGGTCCCGGCGTCGGGCCGGTCGCCGTTCGCTCGCACCTGGCGCCCTTCCTGCCGAACCACCCGCTCGCTCCGGAGGCCGGGCCCGCCACGGGCGTGGGACCGATCTCGGCCGCGCCGTGGGGCTCCGCTGGGATACTTCCGATCCCCTGGGCCTACATCCGACTGATGGGGCCAGCGGGTCTGCTCCACGCCACGCAGGCGGCGATCCTGTCCGCCAACTACATCGCCCGCCGCCTCGAGGACCACTACCCGGTGCTATACCGCGGTGAGGCCGGGTTGGTGGCGCACGAGTGCATCCTCGACCTGCGTCCGCTCACCCGCAGCAGCGGCGTCACCGTCGAAGACGTCGCCAAGCGCCTGGTCGACTACGGGTTCCACGCCCCGACCGTGTCGTTCCCGGTGGCGGGGACCCTCATGATCGAGCCGACGGAATCCGAGAGCCGCCACGAGCTCGACCGGTTCTGCGAAGCGATGATCGCGATCCGGACCGAGATCGACGCGGTTGCCGGCGGCCGCTACCCCCGCGACGACAACCCGCTGCGCAACGCGCCACACACTGCACTGATGCTCACCCGTGAGTGGCCACACCCCTACAGCCGCGAGGAGGCTGCGTTTCCCACCGGGGTGTCGCCCGCTGCGAAGTACTGGCCCCCGGTCCGCCGCATAGACGGAGCCTACGGCGACCGGAACCTGATGTGCTCGTGCCCGCCCGTCGAGAACTATGCGCAAGCTCCGCACTCCTGAGCCCCACGTGCAGGCGCTGCTGGGCCCACGTGCAAGTACAGGCTTCCTGGGCTAGAATCTCGTTCTAGTCGACGACCAGGGAGCCTGGCATGCCCACAGTTACCACCGCCGAGCCCAACAGGGCGAGCAGCGGCGACACCGCTGATCAGCGCCGCTACACCGTCATCTCCGCCGACACCCACGCCGGCGGAAGTCACGCGCAGTACCGCGAATACCTCGACCCCGAGTTCCGAGAGGACTTCGACGCGTGGCGTGCCAGGTACCGCAACCCCTACAAGGACCTAAAGGACACCGACCTGCGAGTGCGCAACTGGGACAGCGCGCGGCGCTGGGCCGACGAAGAGAGCGACGGCGTCGTGGCCGAGGTCATCTTCCCGAACACCATCCCCCCCTTCTTCCCGAACTTCGTGCTGTTCGCTCCCCCAGCCAGCGCGGAAGACTACCGCCACCGGCTCGCCGGCATACGAGCCCACAACCGCTGGCTGGCCGACTTCGTCGCCGAGTACCCGGAGCGGCGTGCGGGCATCGGTCAGATCTTCTTGAACGACCTGGACGACGCCATCGCCGACGTCAGGTGGATCAAGGACCACGGCCTGCGCGGCGGGGTGCTCATCCCCAACATCCCCCCCGACGTGAAGTGGATCAAGCCGCTCAACCACCCCGAATACGACCCGCTGTGGCGGGTGTGCGAGGAGTTGGGGGTGCCCGTCAACAGCCACGGCGGGACCGGTTCACCCGCTTACGCCAAGACGCCGTCGTCCGCATTGGTGATGATCGCCGAAGTCCCCTTCTACTCCCAGCAGCCGTTCGTGCACATGCTTCTCGGAGGGGTGTTCGAGAGGTTCCCGAGGCTCCGGTTCGTGATGACCGAGATGGGCTGTGCCTGGCTGCCGGCGCTGCTGCGCCGCCTCGACGCCACCCTTGCCGGCGTGCGCACGAACAAGGCCATCGGCGAGCTGCGGTTCTCCGACGACCAAGTGCTGCCGAAGTCCGCTACCGAGTACTTCCACCAGAACTGCTGGATGGGAGTCAGCCAGCCAACCCCCGACGACGCCGCGGCGCGTGACGTCGTCGGCACCGAGAGGTTCATGTGGGGAAGCGACTACCCCCACGACGATGGGACCTACCCCTACAGCCGCGAGCACCTCCGGCAGCTGTTCTGGTCGACCCCCGAGGAGGAGCTGCGCGCGATCCTCGCCGCCAATGCAGCCAACCTCTACCACTTCGACCTCGACAAGCTGGCTCCCATTGCGGCCCGCGTTGGGCCGAGTGTTGCCGAGCTCGCCCGCCCCCTCGACACCCTGCCCGACAACCCCAACGAAGCGC
>JBPCRR010000104.1:0-5236 GCA_050996645.1 Acidimicrobiales bacterium
ACGAGGACCACCGGCTCGGGATGCCCAGGTCCTACGGCGCGTGAGCCTCCGCGGAACCTCGACAGGCCTCCGCTGATCTCGACTGGCCTCCGTCTTCGACAGGAGAGTGTGCCGGCGGTGTCGAAGCCTTGTGTGGGAGCATGACTCCCCCGACCGAAAGGCAACATGGCTGTTAGCCGTTCTCCGTTCCGGCCCTTCCGGCGAAGCCTGATGGCGGCCGCCCTGGCACCATTGGTGGCCGCCGTCGTCTTCGCCGGCGGCGCGAGGGCATCAGCACCGGCTGCATCGCCTGGCCCGTTGCCGGTCAGCTACAACTTCCTCGCCAACGCGATCGCCTACGGATATGCGACCAACGCCCCGGGTGCGAACAACTGGGCGTGCAAGCCTTCGGCCCGGCATCCCGAGCCGGTGGTCCTCGTCCATGGAACTGGCGGCGACGGTGCCAACAACTGGCCGACCTACAGCGCGCTCCTGGCCGACACCGGCTACTGCGTGTTCTCGCTCACCTACGGCCTTTCGCCAGCGCTGGCGGCGACCCACATCCCCATCGGCGGGATGAACTCCATCGAGAGCTCTGCCGCGCAGCTCGGCGCTTTCATCGCCCAGGTCCGCCACGCCACGGGTGCCACCAAGGTCGACCTGCTCGGCCATTCCCAAGGTACGCTCATGCCTGACTACTACGTGAAGTTCCTCGGCGGCGCACCGTATGTCGACAAGTACGTGTCGCTGGCTCCGCTATGGCACGGCACCTACGGCAACTCGGCGGCCTCAGAGCTGGCTACATGGTCGAAGATGTTCGGCTACAGCGAGACGAGCCTGCCGGTGTGCGCTGCGTGTGGCGAGATGGTGTCGGGGTCGACCTTCCTTACCAAGATGCGCGCCGGCGGCGTGGCGGTCAAAGGAGTCACGTACACCAACATCATCACCAACCACGACGAGCTGGTCGTGCCCTACACCAGCGGCATCGAGCCTGGGATGCGCAACATCGTCGTGCAGGACGCCTGCCCTCTTGACCTAGCCGAGCACCTGGAGATCGCGTCGGACCCGATCGGCGCGGTCGACGTCCTCAACGCCCTCGACCCTGCTCACCCCCGCCCGGTCCCCTGCGAGCTGGTGCTGCCGGCGGTCGGTCCACTGGGCTGATCAGTCGGGGCGGGGTGGGCCTCTCCCGCGCCCGGGGCCCACTCGGCCGCCTTGCTCGCATCGCGGGTGGAGAGAGGCGGTATGATTGTGGTATGACCACGAAGATCGCCATCAGCCTCCCCGACGAGGTGGTATCGGCTGCTCGCCAAGCGGTCAACGATGGACGAGCGAGCTCCGTCTCGGCCTACATCGCGGCCACGCTCGCCGAACGCCAAGACTACGAAGACCTCGCAAGGCTTCTAGCCGAGATGGCCGCCGACGCTGGCGCTCCTTCCGCCGCCGACCGGCGCTGGGCGCGCGCCGCGCTCGGACTTGAGTGATGCCAGGCGTCACCCTTGACACCGGTGCGGTGATCGCCATCGAAAGGGCCGATCGCAGAATGCAGGCATTGCTCGATGAAGCGCACTCGGCGGGTCTTCCCATCGACATCCCGGCCGGCGCCCTCGCACAAGCCTGGCGAGTCGGTCCCCGCCAAGCGCGGCTCGCACGCACCCTCCATCTCCCCAACGTCACCGTGGCCGCCCTCGACGAGCCCAGAGCCAAGGCCGCTGGGATCCTCTGCGGGCAACGCGGCACGAATGACCCCATCGATGCCAGTGTCGTCCTCAACGCTCGCCAGCGCGATCACACAGTCATCACCACCGATCCCGCGGATCTCCGCCAACTCGACCCGCAGCTCCCCATCGTGGCGCTCTAGCCGTCATCAGGACCGTCGGGCTTGCAACCCCATGCCAAGGAGGCCCGCTCCGCCAGCCGGCAGCCCCGAGCGGGCGCACCCCGCTGATTGCTACCTGCCAGTGCGCTCGCGGTGCTTACAGCCTGGCCAACAGCAGGGCCGGCGCTGACCTTCCTCCAACTCCTCCTGCGTCCGGCGAATGCGGCGTTCTCGGGTGGTCTCCTGTTTGGCATCTTCGACCCAGCAAATGAACTCGTTGCGCGCCAGAGGGGTGATGTCATTCCAGGCATCCATTGCGTTGGGGTTGGCGATGAGTGCCTTGCGAAGGTCACCTGGAAGCTCGTGCACCACCCCACCGGGCACCCGCGGGCTGCTCACCGGGCCACGGTAGCGGCTCCGGAGCGGGCTTGATCGCTCGGATGACGACCCCACGCTTGGTGAGCCAGAGCGGCAGGTCGACCTCCTCAGCGACTTGGGTTGGGACCGAGTGGGACGGCAATAGGCGCGGACCTCCGCGCGCGTCTCGATCGGAAAGAGCCTGTCGTCCCACCGCTGCGCCTCGACCTCCTCGAAGACCGAACCCACCACCGCCACCGCCTCCTCGGCGTCAAACGTCGTCGCCGGATAGCCACCGGCATGAGCTCGGGATCGTTGTCGCGTGCGGTGGTGCAGGCGAAGTAACGCCCACGACCGCCAAGGCTGCCACACCAACGGCTTCCCCTCGGGCTGCAAGAATGCGGCGATGGACCTCCTTGCTCTGACCCAACACACCGGCGTGCGCCTTGCGGAAGTCGGATTCCTGCTCATCGTCTTCTCGGGAGTCGGGCTGGTTGCGGCGCAGATTCCGAAGCTCAGGTTCGGTAACGCCCGAACGATCGCCTCTGGGGTCGCGCTCGCCGCCGCAGGGATACTTCTCATCATCGCCGTGCGGTGGGGCCATTTCAGCTAGCGGTGGCCAGCCTAAGGTCAACGTGATGAGAGCTGTGGTCTGCCCCGAGACCACGGGCCCGGACGCGTTGCGGATGCAAGAACTCGACGCCCCTCTCGCCGGCGAGGGACAGGTATTGGTAGACGTGCGAGCCTGCGCGGTCACCTTTCCTGATCTCCTGATGACCCGCGACATGTACCAGTTCAAGCCGAAGCTACCGTTCGTTCCTGGAGGCGAGGTCGCCGGCGTTGTCGCTGAGGTCGGCAACGGTGTGAGCGGCGTCTCCGTCGGCGCCAGGGTCATCGGATCAGCGAGCACCGGCGGATTGGCCGAGCAGGCCGTCGTCGGTGCAGCCTCCGTGATGGCGATCCCCGACGGGGTGGGCTTCGCCGACGCTGCCGGCCTCTTGTACGCCTACGGGACCTCCCATCACGCGCTGCGCGACCGCGCCGAGCTCCAGCCTGGTGAGACCCTCCTGGTCCTCGGCGCCGCCGGCGGTGTCGGGCTGTCCGCAGTGGAGCTCGGCCGTCTCATGGGGGCCAGGGTCATCGCCGCCGCGTCGAGCGACGAGAAGCTCGAGCTGTGTCGGGCACACGGTGCCGACGAGGTCGTCAACTACAACACCGAGGACCTAAAGACCCGCGTCCGCGAGCTGACCGGGGGGGCCGGCGCCGACGTCGTGTACGACCCCGTCGGCGGGAGGTACTCCGAGCCGGCCTTGCGCGCCACCGCGTGGGGCGGGCGGTTCCTTGTCGTTGGCTTCGCCGCCGGCGAGATCCCGCGCCTGCCTATGAACCTGCCGCTGCTGCGGGGTTGCAGCGTCGTGGGCGTCTTTTGGGGAGCGTTCGTCGGACGGGAGCCCGAGCGGCACCGCCGCAACGTCGCCGAGCTGGCCAAGTGGTGGGGGGAGGGGCGCCTGACCCCCCACGTCTCCGCCGCCTACCCGCTCGAACAAGCGGCCGACGCGCTGCGCGACCTCGACGAGCGACGGGCTCTGGGCAAGGTGGTCGTGATGGTCGGGAGCGACTGACTCTGGTGAGGTTCGTGGTGCTCGGCGCGGGCGCAGTGGGTGGCGTCGTCGGTGGCTTGCTGTTTCGTAGTGGCCACGGCGTCACATTGGTCGCTCGTGGTGAGCACCTCCAGGCGCTGCAGGCTGACGGGCTGCGTCTGGAGACTCCCACCTACATCGACGTCCTCGACATTCCCGCCATTGCAGACTTGGCCTCGGTCGACTGGAGGCCCGACGTCGTGGTGCTCCTGGCGGTCAAGAGCCACCAAACCCCCGAGGCGCTGGCCGCCCTTGCCGCGGCGGCGCCTCCCGCGGTGGCGGTCGTGTGCGTGCAGAACGGGATCGCCAACGAGCCCAGCGCAATGCGACTCTTTCAGAACGTGCAGGCGGTGTGCGTCGCTTGCCCCACGACCCACCTGTCGCCAGGGGTGGTGCAGGCTTGGGCCGAGCCGGTGCCCGGCCTGTTGGACATCGGCCGGTACCCGTCGGGCGTGGACCGAGTTACCGAAGCTGTCGCGGAGGCGTTTGGGAAGGCGGGCTTTCGTTCAGACGCAGTCGCTGACATCCAGCGGTGGAAGCGCCGCAAGCTGATCCTCAACCTCGGCAACGCCATCGAAGCCGTGTGCGGGCCTCCGGCGCGGGGAGGCCGCCTGACCGAACTGGTCACGGAGGAGGGTGAACGCACCCTGGAGGCAGCTGGGTTGGAGGCCGCAACCGCCGCGGAGGACCAAGCGCGCCGCGGCGACCTCCGCTGGGGCCTGATCGGTGGCAGGCCCAGGCCGGGCGGTTCGTCGTGGCAGAGCCTGGCGCGCGCCACCGGCAACATCGAGACCGACTACTTGAACGGGGAGATCGTGCTACTCGGCCGGATCCACGGCGTGCCGACACCTGCCAACCACCTCCTGCAGCAGCTGGCTCGCGACGCAGCCAGTGGCCGTCGCGGCCCCGGGTTCATCGCTGAGTCGGCGGTCCTGGACGTCCTGGGAACCTCGTCGGGCGATACCCTCGATCCTGGGACCTGATGCCCTTTACGACGAAAGTCGGGCGATCCTTTTGGTCATGCCCCGGTGACGCTGGACGTTAGGGGTCCTAGCGGCCGTCCATCCGCTGGGCGATGCTCCCAGCGCCGTTCCCGGGTTGCTGGTGGCGCTGAGCCTGGCCAACCTGCATGGCGTGGTGGCTTACGTCGGCGCAGGGTTCGGCGCCGGCGCGGCGCTGCTATCGGCTGCCGCCATTCTTCTCCGCCTCACGTTCATGGGAATGCAGCGGCTACGCCGGTGGGGCATTATCGCGTTATGACGGTTCCCTTGCTGGAGGGCGACGCGTTGGCGGCGGTGCGGCATCGGGGGAGTCATGTGCAGATCATCGCCGCGGCGGGGTCGGGGAAGACCGAGGTGGTCGCCCAGCGAGGATGCCCCGAGTTCCGTGGAACTTCGGTGACGGCCCAGTGGCCATTCAGGCCACGTTCTCAGTGTAGTTG
>JBPCRR010000135.1:0-8327 GCA_050996645.1 Acidimicrobiales bacterium
CGCGCTGACCGTAGCCGTCCTCGTTGTAGCTGTGCCAGCACGGACCGAAGGGGTCTCCACCTTGAGGACCCTGTCGACGACCTTGAGCGAGTCGACCACGAGAGGGTCGTGGGGGCCTCCCACGCCGTATCGCACCAGCTCCAAGAAGCCGGCGTCGATGATCTGTCGGGCTGGGAGCTCCGAGGGTGGCCCGGGTGGTCGGTTGGCGAGAGTGAGCACGCCCCGGTTGGGGTCCTGGTGGGGGTCGGGGTCTTCCAGCGATACGGGGTTGATCCGGATGTAATGGCGGGCGACGCCGGGATGGACGGTCCCCTCGGTGGTGACCGTCCAGGTCTCGAGGTGGCACTCCAGGAAGTCGGCACAATCCAAGAGGAACCGGGCGACGGCTTCGTCGCCGCGCCGGGCGGCGAAGCCCGCCGCGCAGACGAGGGCGGCGATGGTGGCGGCGAGGGTGGAGGGCGAGTAGCCCGACGCCTCCTCCCAGCGCTCCTGGCCGGTCACCGGGCCGTGGCGGACCAGGGAGGCGGCCGCGGCGAGCACCATCGGGTAGGGGTCGAAGCCGGCCAGGACGCCGTCCCGCCGGAGCCGCCAGGCCAGCAGGATCGGGAAGGCGACCTCGTCGAGCTGGATGCCGCTCTGGTGGGGTGTCCCGTCGATCCAGAAGTTTTGCGGGAACCCGCCGTCGGCCTGCTGGATGGCGGCGAGGTAGATGCCTGTCCGCAGGGGGGTTTCCTCGTTTCCAGCCGCGAGCAGGCCCATGGCGGTGTTGACCAGGTCTCGGGTCCACACCAGGTGGTAGCCGCCGTGATCCTCGTCGGTTTTGGCTTCCCCCCACGGGATCGACAAGGAGGCGATGAACGCCCCGGGGAAGCTCTTGTCCTCGTGGCCGACCAGCACCGTGAAGCTTGCGTGGTACAGGTCCCCGTTGTCGCCAGAGGCTTTTTCCAGTGGTAGCAGCTTGGCCGACGCCCGCCGCCACTGCTCTCGGTAGCGTGCCTTGTGGCGGGCGAAGGGGAAGGCGAGGGACTGCAGCAGTGTCGTCACGGCGTTGTGCATGCCGTCGCCGAAGGCGAGGCCCAGGGTGTGCTCGCAGCCTCCCTTCGAGTCGAGCTCGCCCGTCAGCGCCACGTTGCCGTCGGGGGCGTGGTCGAAGTCGAAGTCCATCGAATAGTCCTCGGCCATGTCGCTCCATCCATCGCTAGCACCGACGTACCCGACCGACAGCCGGGCGAAGGGCAGGTCCGCGGCCAGCGCCAGCCAGGTCCCCCCCTTCTCCGCTGTGAGGATCTTCCGCCCGGCCACCTCGACTACCTGCGCGTTGTTGGCCCAGCCGCCCGCCTCGAGGTGGGGAGCGCACAGCACGTAGAGCCTCAGTTTCGCCAACAGCTCGGGTTCGCCTGTGAGCGTGGTGTGGGCCAGGATGCACGGCAGGTGAGGGTCGGCGATCACCTCCTTTACGATCCCGTAGCGGCCTTGGGGCTCCGAGCTGGTGATCCGGTAGCCGAGAACGCCCCGATCGAGGGATTCGACCTGCGAGCGGTGATCCCGCTTCTCCTCGTGGAAAAAGGTCGCCCCGTCGCTGATCAGGTACTGGAGGTCGCGCAGCTGGGGCCGGTCCACCGTCGGGTAGTAGACCTCGGTCACGATCCCGTTCCAGATGGTGAACCAGATGCGACTGTCGGTCGAGTAGGCGGTCCCCACGCCGTCTTTGGCGGCGCGTGCCCACCTCGGTTCCATGCCGGGCGCCCCGAACGCCACCCCGTGACTCGGTGGGTGATCGCGGAGCCTGCCTTCTTGGTCGACATCGGTTGACCGCCTGGGAACCGGGCCGGCGGGGTGCCTGGTCATGGCCGGCTCCTGCGATGCTCGACACCGTGGCGGCAGCCGATCACTACGTCGCTCGCCAGACCACGGAACAGCCCACCGCTGCCACCTTGTCGGCCACCAGGTCGGCTGGGGTGCCCTCCGCGGCTACCTCCTCGGCGGTGCGGCCGAAGGCCAGCGTCGCGCTCTGTGCGAAGCAGCTGGCCATCAAGAGGTCGTGCTGGTCGCCGATCTTCCGGGTCGGCGAGGCGAAGGCGATGAAGTCGGCGGGGATGAGCTTGGTCCCTTGGTGGATGAGCTGGTAGAAGGCGTGCCTGGCCGTTGGTGCGCCGTGACCAAGCCAGCTCACCCCAGACGGCGAGCCGATGGCGCTCGTCGTCTGGGTGTGCTATCGGATGTCGGCAACGGCCATATGCACTCAGGTTGAGGATGCCTCGAAGATCGTTTCGATCGACTCGTCGAGGGCGGCGTCGAACTCTTCTTGATTCTGGTGGACCGAGAGCCCTTCAGTGAGGGCCCGAGAGAAGCTGGCCACCACACCACGATTCCGAGCGAGACGTGCGCTGGCCCCTTGTCTGGTGTAACCCCCGGAGAGGGCGACGACACGCAGGACGTTCGGGTGGCCCACCAGGTTGGCATTGAAGTTGTCGATCTCGGGCAGGGTCAGTTTGAGCATGACGCGTTCGCCCCGGTGAAGCTGACCGAGTTGCTGGAGCACGGCGTCGTTGAGCATCGCTTCGGCCTCGGCCTTCGTTGGGCTGTGGATATCGATCTCGAGTTCGACGATCGGCACGAGACCGGCGGCGATGATCTGGTGCGAGATGTCAAATTGCTGTGCGAGCGCGGCTTTGACGCCGGTGTCGTCGGCACGCTTGATCAGCGAACGCATCTTGGTCCCGAAGACACCTTTCTCGGTGGCCCGGGCAAGCAGTGCGTCAAGGCCGGGTATCGGGTTCATTAGTTGGACGCCATCGACTTCGTCGGCCAGGCCCTTGTCGATCTTTAAGAACGGGACGACGTGTTTCGCGGTCCAGAGGTATTGCGCCGAGCCTTCCCCCTCAATGTCTCGGTCCATTGTGTCCTCGAAGAGGATGGCGCCGAGGATACGGTCACCGCCGAAGTAGCGACTCGTGATGATCCGGCTGCGCATCGCGTGCATCAGGTCGAACATCTCGCCATCTCCGGAGTACATGTCATCCGGGATTCCATACAGCTCGAGAGTCTTCGGGGTGCTGCCACCACTCTGGTCCAAAGCGGCGATGAGCCCCTTGCTGAACCGAATCTTGTCCAACTGGTGTTGGTTCATCGAAGTCTCGGGTCGTCGATCTTGCTTCCCACCGACCGGGTCCTGCGGCACACGGGGGGACCGAACTGCGAATGCGTGCCCGGCGACCTGTCATCGCGATCGCAGGCCCGCAGAGGAGGGCTAGTCATGTTGGTCCTTTCGCATCTCACTTGAAGAAGAATCACCAACTCTCGCAATGCCGGGTGCCAGACCAGCTTTCGCGGTTCCCGGCACAGGACTCGTCGCGTGGGCGAGGCAGTATTTCGAGAGTACCCAGCCGTCCAAGGAGTTGGGAACCTTTTGACCCACGATCAGTAACCCCTGTCCTGCACCGTCGCGAACCCCAGGGGCGCGCATGATTGTCGGGGTCAAGGTGACGCGATGGGGTTCCCCGCTTGCTTCGGAGCCGTTCCTCAACCTGTGGACCGCCCTGTGGACTTTGCAGGCGAAGGTGTTAATACGGTCTGGAAGATCAGGGCAAAGTTGTCGTAGCTGTTGGCCTCACCTTCCAAGGACATCTGTTGGCTCCGATCCTTTGTGTTCCCGGGCGGTCGTGGGTTGCGCCACGCCGGGGCCGCCGTGGTCGGGCCGTCGTGGGGGTTCGTCTGGGATGCCGATCAGGATCACTGCGGCTCCCCGGGAGGTGAAGTAACTCCAACCCCAGTCGACGAGGACCTTGATGCGGTTGCGGAACCCGATCAGGTAGACGATGTGGACGACGAGCCACAGCAGCCAGGCCGGGAGGCCACCGAAGCGAAGCACCCCCCGGCCAGCGATGCCGGGCGGCAATGGGAGCTCGGCGACGGCGTCACCGCGCCCGAGGACCGCCATCATCCCCTTGTCGCGGTAGCGGAACGGCCGGAGCGGCCGGCCTTGGATCAGCCGGGTGACCTGTTCACCGGCGTGGCGTCCGGTCTGGATGGCCGTGGGCGCCATCATCGGCACGGCCCGGCTGTCAAAAGGAACGGTCGCCGCCGCCATGTCGCCGGCGGCGAACACGTTCGGGTGCCCCGGCACCTGTAACTGCGGGTCGACGACGATGCGTCCCTGTTGGCTCACCTCCAGCCCCAACAGTTGGGCAAGCGTGTTCGCCTGCACCCCGGCGGCCCAGATCACCGTGTCGGTCGCTATCCGTTCCCCGCTGGCCAGGCTCACCCCCTCCGCGTCGGGGTCCTTCACGGCCCGGTTGAGGCGGACGTCGACGCCTCGGCGGCGCAGGTCGGCCAGCGCGTAGTCAGACGAGGGCGGGCTGAACCCGCTGAGCAGCCGCGGCCCGGCCTCGATGAGGGTCACCTGAAGCGAGATGTCGGGGCCGAGGATCTCCTGGGCCATCGAGGCGAGCGCCCCCGCGGTCTCTACGCCGGTGGGACCGCCGCCGACGACCACCGTGGCGACCTGTGATCGGGAGGATCCGTGTCGTCGGGCCACCCTTTCGAGGGCGGCGAGCAGGTGCATGCGCAGCCGGACAGCGTCGTCCAAGGTGTACAGAGGCCATGCGTGCTCCTCCATGCCGGGAACGCCGAAGAACTTGGTCTCGGCGCCGCCAGCGAGGATAAGGTAGTCGAAGCCCAGCGCCGAGCCGTCGCCCAGCACCAGACTGCGCTTGTCCCAGTCCGCCGAGGTCACAGCCGCCATCCGGAAGGTCACGTTTGACTGCCGGCGAAAGACCGATCGCAGTGCGGTGCCGACCTCTTCGACGGCCAGGTAGCCGGTACGCACCTGGTAGAGAAGCGGCTGGAAGGTGTGGTAGTTGTTCTTGTCGACCAGGGTGACGTCGGCGTCGGCGCCCCGTAGGGCATGGGTGGCGTTCAGGCCGGCGAAGCCGGCACCCACGACGACGACCTGCGGCCGGGTCCGGCCGGCGGTGTCGGCCGCAACCCCTTGGGTCTGCTCACGGCGACCCGTGATCGACAGCTCCGACATGGCTTGCCTCTGACAGCGGGCCGGGCCGTGTGCTCGGCCCGGGACGAGACCTCACTGTCGAAGTCGCCTCGAATCTACTCGCCTCACCAACGTGATGCCAACGTGCTGGCGGCCACTCCGGGTTGCTGTTTCGGTGTCGGGGGGGATAGCGTCGGTCACACCTTCGAAAGTGAGGGCTCGCCACGGCACACCCCGCCCGGGGACCTCTAGGAGGCGCGCCCATGTTCATGTCCCCGCTGTCGGGCCCGCACTCGAACCGGGCACTGGCCCTCCCAGCATGCCGCCGCGATCGCAGCGTCTGTGCCTGGCGTCGAAGTGGGCGCCCGGGCCGGCTCTGGGCGTCGCTAGCGCGCTCGGACCGGTCGATGCGCCACGCGATGACCAGTGCCGGCCCGAGGCTCCTCCGCGCCGACGTGGGCCGAACGACCAAGGACGTGAAATTGTGTGCCCAACCGACACATTCGTGATCGTGGGCGGCGGGCTGGCCGGGGCGAAGACGGCCGAGACGCTGCGCAGCGAGGGTTTCGACGGCCAGATCGTCTTGTTCGGGGAGGAGGCCGAGCGGCCCTACGACCGTCCTCCGCTGTCCAAGGACTACCTGCAAGGTAAGTCGGAGAAGGAGAAGATCTATCTCCACCCGGAGGGCTGGTACGCAGAGCACGACATCGACCTGCGGCTCGGCACCCGGGTTGCGGCGATCGACCGGGCAGCCCACCAGGTGGCCACCGAGGCCGGTGAGCGGGTCGGCTACGAAAAGCTGCTGGTGGCCACCGGGTCGTCCCCCCGGCGTCTCGATGTACCAGGAGCAGACCTTGACGGCGTGCTCTGCCTGCGCCAGGTGGGCGACTGCGAGGCGTTGAAGGCGGCGTTCGCCGCGGCCGGGCACGTGGCGATCGTCGGGGCGGGCTGGATCGGGCTGGAGACCGCTGCCGCGGCGCGGGCCGGGGGCGCAGGAGTCACGCTGATCGAGAGGGCGGACCTGCCGCTGTTGGCTGTGCTCGGCCCGGAGGTGGCACAGATCTACGCCGACCTGCATCGCGACCACGGCGTCGAACTGCGCATGGGCGCCAAGCTCGCCGAGATCACCGCCAAGGACCACAGGGCCACCGGGGCACGACTGGGCGACGGCAGCATCATCGAGGCCGACGTCGTCGTGGTCGGGGTGGGAATCAGCCCCAACTCCGACCTGGCCGAGGCAGCCGGCTTGGCCGTAGACAACGGGGTGCTCGTCGACGAGCATCTCGCCACCAGTGCCCCCGACATCTTCGCCGCAGGCGACGTCGCCAACGCCTACTACCCCCACCTCGGCACGCACCTGAGACTGGAGCACTGGTCGGCCGCGCTCAACCAGGGGCCGGTGGCGGCGGCGAACATGATGGGTGGCACCAAGTCCTACGACCATGTCCCGTACTTTTTCTCCGACCAGTACGAGATGGGGATGGAGTACTCCGGCTACGCCGCCAAGGGCAGCTACGACGCGGTGGTCTTCCGGGGCGACGTCGCCAAGGGCGAGTTCATCGCCTTCTGGGTGGGCGACGGCCGGGTGTTGGCCGGCATGAACGTCAACGTATGGGACGTCACCGACGCCGTCGCCGCCCTGGTCCGCTCGCGAACGCAGGTCGACGCGGCAAGGCTCGCTGAGCCCGACGTGGCCTTGGACGATCTCAAAGCCCTGGCGGGGTCGCGGTGATTACCGGCGAGCAGGTCGACCTGGCCCGCCGCTTGGCCGCCCAGCTGCGCGTCGACTCCATCCGCTGCTCCACCGCCGCGGGATCGGGGCATCCGACCTCTTCGCTGTCGGCCGCAGACCTGATGGCCGTGCTGCTGGTCGGTCACCTCGAGTACGACTGGGACGTGCCGCATCTGCCCAGCAACGACCATCTGCTCTTCTCCAAGGGCCACGCCTCACCGCTTTTGTACTCGATGTTCCGCGCCGTCGGGGTGGTCAGCGAGGATGAGCTGGTCAAGACCTACCGCCAGCTCGGCGCCCGCCTGGAGGGCCACCCCACCCCCGTGCTGCCCTGGGTAGACGTCGCCACCGGCTCGCTCGGCCAGGGCCTGCCCGACGCCGTCGGCATCTGTATAGCCGGTAGGTACCTGGACAAGCTGCCTTACCACGTGTGGGTCCTCTGCGGCGACAGCGAGACGGCCGAGGGCACGGTCTGGGAGGCGCTCGACAAGGCCAGCTACTACCGCCTCGGCAACCTCACCGCCATCGTCGACGTCAACCGCCTGGGCCAGCGTGGGCCGACCGAGTTCGGGTGGGACATGGACCGCTACGCGGCGCGGGTCGAGGCGTTCGGCTGCCGACCGCTTGTAATCGACGGCCACGACCTGGCAGCCATCGACCATGCTCTCGCCGAGGCCCGGTCGAGTGTCGAGCAGCCCACGGTGGTGCTGGCCCGGACCATCAAGGCCAAGGGAGTGCCCGAGATCGAGGACAAGAACGGCTGGCACGGCAAGGCCCTTCCCCCCGACATGGCCGAGCGTGCCATCGCCGCGCTGGGCGGGCCTACCGACCTTCGCATCACCACGACCGACCGGCCCATACCGGGCTCCCCGGCGATCACTCCTGACCCGAACGCCAAGGTGATCCTCCCGACTTGGGCACTAGGGGACAAGGTGGCGACCCGAGTGGCTTTTGGCGCCGCGCTGGCCGCTCTGGCGGCGCGCCCGGAGGTGGTCGTCGTCGACGGCGAGGTCGGCAACTCCACCCACGCCGAGGACTTCGCCAAGGTGTGCCCGGAGCGCTACTTCGAGATGTTCATCTCCGAGTGCCAGCTGGTGGCCACCGCCGTCGGGCTGGCCGTGCGCGGCTACGTGGCCTTCGCCGCCACCTTTGCGGTGTTCTTCGCCCGCGCCTACGACTTCATCCGCATGGCCGGGATCTCGGGGGTGAACATCCGACTGGTGGGCACCCATGCTGGCGTCGAGATCGGCGAGGACGGACCCTCCCAGATGGCCCTGGAAGACCTGGCCTCGCTGCGGGCGGTGCACGGCTCGGTGATCCTGTACCCCGCGGATGCCCCCTCCACCGCCCGGCTGGTCGCCCAGATGGCCGACACGCCCGGCATCGTGTACCTGCGGGCCCCCCGGGGTGCCTACCCGGTGATCTACGGTCCCGGCGAGGCGTTCCGCGTCGGCGGCTCGAGACTGCACCGCGGGGGCCCTGACGACCAGGTGGCGCTCATCGGTGCTGGGGTAACACTGCACGAGTGCCTGGCCGCCGCGTCCCAGCTCGCCGCCGACGGCATCGCCGCCCGGGTCTTGGACCTCTACTCGCTCAAGCCCATCG
>JBPCRR010000169.1:0-2620 GCA_050996645.1 Acidimicrobiales bacterium
GCTCAACACCGCGCGCACGATCCTCCAGGACTCCAGCTTTCCCGTCGGGTCCCCCATCAACGTCACCAACCCGCAGAAGGCGGGGACCGTGATCGGCGAGAATCCGAGCGGGGGCACCAGGGCCGACCGGAACTCGACCGTCTCGCTGACCGTGTCCCAGGGTCCGGCCAACGTCTCGGTTCCGACGGTGACCGGCCTGTCCGCGGCCGCTGCCACCAGGGACCTGCGGCGGGCCCACCTTCAGGTCAGCCACACCGTCACCCAGACCTCGACGAGCTTTCCGCCCGGCCAGGTGACCCGTACCGACCCCGGTTCGGGACGATCGGTTGCCCCGGGGACCGGGGTGACGCTGTTCGTCTCCTCCGGTCCGCCGCTAAAGCCGACCAAGGCGGTTCCCGACGTCACCGGAGCCAGCCAGTCCTCGGCGACCAACCAGCTCACGCAGGCGGGCTTCAACGTCAACACGACGACGCAGGTCTCGGGCTCGGTGCCCGCCGGCAGCGTGATCAGCCAGAGTCCGGGGGGCGGCTCGAGCGCCGCCCAGGGCACCACGGTGACGATCGTCGTGGCCACGGCGCCGCCCGCGGCCACGGTGCCACCGGTGGTCGGCGATCCCGCATCGAGCGCGTCGGGCGCGCTCACGTCGGCTGGCTTCAACGTGGTGCGCAAGACCAAGGACGTCACCCAGCAGAGCAAGGACGGCACGGTGATCTCGCAGAGCCCGGACGGTGGCTCGACGCAGAAGAAGGGCAGCACGGTCACGATCACGATCGGCAAGTTCACCCAGACCTCGTCGTCGAGCACCTCCACCACCTCCAGCTCACGGACGACCTCCACCGCGACCTCCCCGACCTCCCCGACCTCCCCGACCTCCCCGACCTCCCCGACCACCAGCACTCCCAAGCCATGACCACCCGGCGTGTCGCCGTGCTCGCCGGGGGGCGCTCGTCCGAGCACGAGGTCTCGCTGGCCTCGGGCGCGTCGGTGGCCGACGGGCTGCGGGCCGCCGGTCAAGAAGTGATCGCGATCGAGGTGGGGCGCGACGCCATCTGGCGCCGGGACGGGCAGCCGATGTCCGTGGCGCCCGGGTCCGGCCTGGACGGCATCGACGTCGTCTTCCCGGTGCTGCACGGGCCCTTCGGCGAGGACGGCACCGTCCAGGGACTGCTCGAGTGTCTCGATGTCCCCTACGTGGGAGCCGGCGTGCTGGCCTCGGCCTTGTGCATGGACAAGGTGCTGTTCAAGGAGCTGATGGCGCGATCCGGGCTTCCGCAGGTCGACTACCGAGCGGTGCGGGAAGCGGACTTCGTCGCCGATCCCGAGGCGGTGAGCCGTGCGCTGGCGCCGCTCGGCCTGCCGGTGTTCGTAAAGCCCGCCCGGCTGGGATCCTCGGTGGGCATCGTGCGCGTGGGTGAGCCCGGGGAGCTGGGCCCCGCGCTCGAGACCGCCTTTGATCACGACTCGCTGGCGATCGCCGAGGCTGCCGCCGTCGGGCGCGAGGTGGAGTGCTCGGTGCTCGGCAACGAGGACCCGATCGCCTCCCAGCCCGGCGAGATCATGCTGGCCGCGGGCGAGGAGGGCTGGTATGACTACGAGGCCAAGTACTCACCCGGGGGCATGCAGCTCGTCGTGCCTCCGCGGCTTGCGGAGAGCGTCCGCGAACGGGTGCGCGAGCTCGCGGTGACGGCGTTTCAGAGGTCCGGCTGTGCCGGCTTGGCCCGGGTCGACTTCTTCGTGGTCGGCGAGGAGGTGCTGGTCAACGAGCTCAACACGATGCCGGGCTTCACCGAGACCAGCGTGTTCGGGTCCCTGTTCGCGGCCAGCGGCATCCCGTACGCGGAGCTGCTGGACCGGCTGGTGGGGCTGGCGCTGGCGCGCCACGCGGCCGAGCGTGCGCACCGATATTAGGCCGCCGCTACCTGTAGAGCGCGATCTCGTTGACCGCCACCTGGTTGTGGTTGCCCAGATGGGTGATCCAGACCAGGTAGTACCGGTAGGGCCCGCCGCTCGTGCTGAGGCGGATCGTCTGCATGGAACGCACGCTGGCGGCGGCGCCGACCTGGACCCAGCCCTTGGGCCCGGGGTCGAAGAGGTTGGGGTTTGGCTGGCTGCGTCGACCGTAGATCACCACCGAGTAGCCCGGGGTGGCCGTGTCGATCACCATCGAGCGGGCGGCCACGCCGGGCTTGGCGTCCACGTAGATGCCGACCCCCGGCTTGCTCTGGAGGCCGTAGTAGTAGATCTGGGTCGTCCATGCGGTGTTGCGGTCGCCGTCGAGCGCGAACCCGTCCTCGCCCGGATTCTGGTTCTTGGGTCCGCTGATGGCGTCGGGGTTGTAGTCGTGGGCACAGCTGCCGCACAGGGTTACCTGTGCGTGCGTGGCCGCCGGCCGCGGTTGGGGCAGCGGGCCCGAGCCGTGGTGGGTGCGAGGAGCCAGAAAGACCGCCGCCGCGGCCACGATCGCCGCCCCCCCCAGCAGGGAGAGGATCATCACCGCGGGATGGCGCAGGCGCAGCGGCACCCGCCGCTGGGTCCGCGAGGGC
Source organism: Acidimicrobiales bacterium (assembly GCA_050996645.1). Classification (GTDB taxonomy): domain Bacteria; phylum Actinomycetota; class Acidimicrobiia; order Acidimicrobiales; family Palsa-688; genus JBPCRR01. Next base: position 2,544 of record JBPCRR010000169.1, read on the forward strand.
AGGGTGCGCAGCACGCTGGTGACCTCGCCGGAGGCGCTGCCCGCGCGCGCCGTCTCGATCGCCAGCACGTCCTCGAG